>NBLH01000083.1 GCA_002084525.1 Bacteroidetes bacterium 4572_117
GGTTTAATTTTTTCTTCTTCTGCACCCGTATATTCATAGAAAAAACCATTTTCAGAATTTTCGGGATTAAACAAATCTCGTTTCTGCTCTCGGTAACAAGCAGAGATTAGTTTTTTTAACCCTAACTCTTTGAAATTTGAAGCAAAATAATTAAAAAAATTACTAATTTGTGGGTCATCGCAATTGCAATAAACCACTTTATTTTCAAAATGACTTTTATAATGTTTCAATTCACTTTCTATATCTGAAAGCAGTGTGTAAAACTCATCACTTTTCGATTTTTTAGCTTTTTGCAGTAATTTATTTGTTGCATTTCTTGCCATTATCAATCTTTTTCTAATCTTTTTCTTATTTACGTTTAGTTATTTGTTTGAAAATTTCACTTCCTAATATTTGAAGAGAGGTTTTTGAAACTTCAACCATAATATCAAACATTTTTTTTGCTTCCCATTTTTCACCATTTCCTTGTGTATATATCGAAGTTGCTTGAAGCATAATAGTTTTATCGGTATGCTTGACAAACTTATTTTTACACAAATTGGTATTAATCGGCATCCCATAATTTGCAGAAGTTAATCTATCTAATCTATTTAACATTCCTGAATTGTATTCCAACGTAACAATCCTTCCATCAGGTCTTTTTATTGAAATAGTTTCTGTTAAAAAATTTGAGCCTTCCAAAAATAAAACATACGGAAAATGAGACTCAGACAACATTAAATTAGCAATTTCTGAAATGTTTTTATGCGACCTTTCTATTGCATTACCAGCAGCCATCAAATCTTGATTGTTTTTTGCTCCAACAAGCTTTCCTGACTTAATGTTTTCAATATCTTTTCCCTGATGTTTAGCTTCTGAGACTAAAACTATTCTCCAATTTCCATTATCGTCTTTTACTTCTATTATCCCACCATCAGGTTTAATGCTTGAATTTGGAACAAATAAAGTTTGTCCTAATTCCGGGTCAATTTTCTTTAATGCTTCGTTTATTTCTTCTTTTTTAATGCTTGTTTTGTATTGAAAAGATAATTGAGGATAGTCTTTTTCAAGTTGTTCAATTACAAGATGCGATATTTTTCCAACTGTTATGTCGTGTAATTTTGCTTTATCACCAAATATACCTACAACACCGTGAGACTTCTTATGCTGATTTGTTAATCTTTTTGATTGATTTTTTTTAGCCATTTTCTTTCTTTTCTGTCATTTAATATTTTTACAAAAATACAAACTTTATTCAATATTTCTTTTTTACGTGTTGCCTAATCGGTAAGACTTTGTTTCGTTTGCTTTTGCACAATGTATAATCAAGGGTAGAATGAAAATTAGTTTTACCGCACTATGTAAAATCCATGCACCTTGTTCAGCTCCTTCAAATAAATAATACATGTGTTCAATTTCAGTGGCAAACTTTAAGCTAACAACTTTATTTTTTAAACTGTTAAAATAGTTATAAAAAAATATATCGGCAAGTGTTTATAGTCTTTTATTATTATGCTATTTAATATTAAATAATGATTGTAATAACAAATTAATAATTACGAAATGCAATTAGTTTTTCACAATACAATTACTTTTACATTTTTGTATGCAAGATTCATAAATTTAAACAGATGAAAATACTTTTGAATTGTTTACCTCCGGCTGATATAAATAGTCCCTCTATTTCGCTTTCAATTCTTAAAAAGTTTATGGTAAACCGTGGGTTTGAAACAGAAATTAAATATTGGAATTTTTTGTTGTCCTTAATGTCAGATTATATTGATAGTGAAGATACTGAAATTAGACTGCTACCTTTCCTTTCCATTTTAAACGACCGTAACGAAAACATAAAAGGCAATAATCGAATTATATCCTTACTACAGAGCTTGCAACCATCTTTTAAAACAAATAACCCAGATTATTATTCAGAGTTTTTACAAGATAAAAAAGATAAGATATTCGAAACAATTCGCCGAGAGATTAATACTATAGGTTTTAGTGAGGTTTTACTTTTTGGTATAAGTGCAAAGTACAATCAATGGATTCCTGGGATGATTTTAGCCGAGGAAATTAAAAAAAATGCACCTAATGTAAAAATTATTGTTGGTGGCTTTGGTAGCGAAAAAGTAGCACAAGAGGCCATGAATATTTGTACTTATTTCGACTTTGCAACTTGGGGCGAGGGTGAATATCCATTATTAGAATTGTCTGAGCAGCTAAGAAAAGAAACTTCTGATTTTAAAACCGTTCCTCGTTTATTGTATCGAGAAACTGAAGAAATTAGGCAGTCATCAACAAATAAGAGTAATTATTTAGATTTTGATAATTTTATTTTTCCCGACTATGATGATTTTATAAATAATTACCCATATCCTGAGGAAACAGATAATATAAATATCCCGATAAATACAATTCGTTCTTGCCATTGGCGAAAATGCAAATTTTGCGATTTTAATAAAGGCTATAAATTAAGAGCCAGAAGCCCAGAATGTATCGTAAATGAAATAGAGCATATAACTAATGAATACGGTCTTACAACATTTTCTTTTGTGGATAGCGATACCTTTGGTAGCCTGGAGCATTTCGAGAAATTACTCGATTTAATTATAGACTTAAAATATACAAACGAAGAAGATTATGTATTCTGGGCCGAGATTATACCAAATGCTATGTTTACGGCAAGGCTTATGGAAAAGATGGCAATTGCAGGCTTCAAAAATATTTTTATTGGATACGATGCAATTTCTGATTCGTTATTAAAGAAGATGAATAAACGCAATAATTTCTCTGATAATATTTTCTTTGTTAAACACTCCATAAAGAATGGGATTACTCCTACAGCTAATGTAATTAGGCATGTACCCGGCGAAACAGAAGAAGATGTGCAGGAATGCATAAATAATCTGCATTTTTTACGATTTTTTTATAATAATAGCATTGTTTCATTTTCTCATATATATGTGAACTTGGTGCTGTCGTCAATGACAAAATACTATAAATTAATGTCAACTGATGAAAGAAAGAAGTATGATTGTGATGATATTACATACTTATTGCCGGATTTTTTCTCAAATAGTGAAACCCGGTTTCACTTATTCAGATATGAAAAAAATGTAAAAAACAATGTTAAAGAATGGAATAAGCTAAGTGAAATAGAGGATTATTATAAAACCAATAGGTTTTCTTATAAAATTCAAGAGAACAATGGTATCTGCTATTACACAGAATATTGTAACGATACAGAAATAGAAAACATCGTATTTGGCGAAATTGAATATGGCTCTATTTTAAAAGCAATAGCGGAGAAAGTTTGCACATTTACTGAACTGTATTCAAATATGACAAAATTATATCCTGAAATAACTGAGGAAAGAGTAAAAGAAATTCTTATGAATCTTAAAGAAGCCTATTTGATATATTTCAATACCGAGTTTTCAAATATTGTAAGTGTAATCGAACTAAAAAATTGATAGAAGTGCCCTTAATTCGTAAAAATGATTTCTCAATACTCTTTTCTGGAGTAGTAGCAAAATTATATAAATAATAAACTACGAAGTGTTCAGGTAGCTAATTACGATATACTGTTAGGATTGTCTTTGATTTAGGCATTCTGTGAAATGGGCATAGCTGCTAAGTTAAGGTGTTAGAGGCTTACGCCAGAATAAGACCCCAGATCCACTGGCTAGCGAATCTTAAGTTCAGAGCTTAATAAAAACATCTAAACATTGCTCGGTTTTTTTATTAATTAGTTTATTATCAATATAATTCAAGAATCTCTAAAAAAATAGAGTATCTTTACAGCTGGTTTATACCATTTTTGATTTCAATCAGTCATTACTCTATTTTGCTGCTTAAATAATATAATCTTTCACTCCAGCAAATAATTTCTCATTGAATTACGGATTGTCGAGCCGACATTAATTTGTTTTATAACAAACTTAACAGAGGAGAACTTATGAAAAAACTGAGCTTAGGAGTTATCGGGACTTCAAGAAAAGAAGATGAAAAACGTGTCCCAATCCATCCAGATCATCTAGTACGTATTCCAGAAGGAATTCGAAAACAATTAATTTTTGAAAAGGGATATGGTGCACCTTTCGGTTTAGATGATGATTTTTTTGTTTCTCAAACTGGCGGGGTTGCTTCACGTCATGAATTATTAGCCGAAATTGGCTCAGTAATTATTGCTAAACCAGTGTTAGCTGATTTACAAGAAATACGTGAAGGTGGGTTTATTTGGGGTTATCCGCATTGTGCACAGCAAGGCGATATTACACAAACTGCAATAGATCGAAAATTAACACTAATTGCCTTTGAGGATATGTTTGTTTGGTCTCCAAGTGGTCAAATAGGCAGACATACATTTTATAAGAATAATGAAATGGCTGGTTATTGTGCAGTTATTCATGCATTACAATTAAGGGGTATTGATGGTCATTATGGTAATCAGCGCAAAGTAATTATTTTTAGTTTTGGGGCGGTTAGCCGTGGAGCTGTTTATGCACTTAAATCACATGGTTTTAGGGATATTACAATTTGCATTCGAAGACCTGATCATGAAGTGCGTGAAGAAATTTTAGATGTTAATTATGTTCGTGTTCGTGAAGGCAATAAAGGGGAGGCCAGAATGGTAACGATAGAACATGACGGTTCAGTTCGACCTTTATCTGATTTAATTAGTGAATCTGAAATTATTATTAATGGCATCTATCAGGATACAGACAACCCTGTCAATTTTGTAACAGAAGATGAAAAAGATACTTTAAAATCAGGAAGTTTAATTATTGATGTTAGTTGCGACGAAGGTATGGGATTCTATTTTGCTAAGCCTACAACTTTTAAAAACCCAATGTTCCATATCGATAACATCGACTATTATGCAGTTGACCATACGCCAAGTTATCTATGGGAAAGTGCTTCAAGGTCAATATCTGCGGCACTAATTGTTTATTTACCAACAATTTTGGGCGGCCATAAAAGTTGGGTGGAAAATCCTACAATTCAAAAGGCTATTAATACCTATGAAGGTGTGATTAAAAAAGAGTCTGTTTTAACTTTTCAAAATCGTATGCCAAATTATCCACATAATTTTATAAAAAGTTAAAAGTCAGAACTTATTATACCATTTATATTAATATTTTAGTCCAATCTCAAGTATTAATTTACAAAGGTAAATGCTGATGTTCCTTGAAAATAGCACAATAAGGCTTCGCCGAAATTGTGCTATATTGAAAGTCCAATCGGTATTAATTTGAGAAACTTTTATACGAATTACTAATTGCGATATGCAGTTAGGTTTTAATGTCGAAAACTTTTGTTCTTTAACAATCTGAAAAATTCGCAAATAGTGTACTATTGGACTTTTTCGAGAAAGCTACAATGGCAAAAGAACAAGCTTAAAAGGTTAAATTATTTCAATACAGTCCCTAACAGAATTTTCCCAAAACAAAAAACGGGTGCAGCATAAAAACCTGAGGATTTATCATTCGTGTTTTCTTTTTTCTTAAAGTATATTGGTAAAACAGTTTGCAAACCAATATCTGAAAATTGATTATTGCCGGCTTTTTTAAGTCTGATGTATAAGGGTATGCTTTTTTAAAACTGAGTTTCACTACTTTACGAAAATACACTTTTTTGCGAAAAAAATCTAAAGCTGAGATTATTTAGTAAGGAAAGTTTGAATCTTTTATTGTTTCAATAAATCTGGTTAATTATTTGAAGAAAATTCAATATGGCTATAAGTGTATTTTATTTTTGTTTATAGCCAAATTAAAAAAGACTACGATATGGAAAATATTGTTGGCAGGGAAAAAGAAATTTCAATTTTGAATTCAGTCTATAATTTGGGTAAATCTGAATTTATAACAATGTATGGACGAAGGAGGGTAGAAAAAACTTTTTTAATCCGGTCAGTTTTTAAAAGTAAGTTTACTTTTCAAATAACAGGTTTGGCAAATGCATCATTAAAACAACAGCTTGCTAATTTTAATTTAGCTATTAGCAATACTGACACAAAAAACGATTACGAACCTGCAACAGATTGGCTAACTGCGTTTTCTCAATTAACAAAATTGTTGAACTCTAAAAAAGGTAAAAAGATTGTCTTTATTGATGAATTGTCTTGGTTTGATACCCGAAATTCAAAATTTATACAAGCATTAGAGCATTTTTGGAATAGTTGGGCATCAGCACGAAACAATATTAAACTAATAGTTTGTGGTTCAGCTACATCGTGGATGATAAATAAGCTTATAAACAATAAAGGCGGGCTTTATAACAGGATTACAAAAAAAATAAAATTGTTACCTTTTACTTTAAATGAATGTGAAAAATACCTTCATTCAAAAAGAATTAATTTGAACAGGTATCAAATCGTTCAATCGTATATGTCAATAGGCGGTATCCCATTTTATTGGGACGAAGTAAAACCCGGACCGAGTGCTATGCAAAATATTGAAAATATTTGTTTTTCGGAAACAGGGCTGTTACAAAATGAGTTTAAAAACCTATATCGTTCTTTATTTAACAATTACGATAAACATATTAAAATAGTAAAAGCACTTGCAAAAAAATCAAAAGGTTTAAACAGGGACGAGTTAATTAACCAATCAGGATTACCAAATGCCGGTAGCACTACCAGATTATTAGACGAACTTGAAGAAAGTGGTTTTATTAGAAAATATATACCTTTTGAGAAAAAATACAGGAACAGCTTGTATCAGTTGGTTGATTTTTACTCGCATTTTTATTTAAAATTTATTGCAAATACCCAAATAACAAATACCGATAATTAGTTAAATGCAGTCAATACACCAAAATATAGGGCTTGGAGCGAATATGCTTATTAGCAAGTTTGTATGTATCACCTAGCTCAAATAAAAAACAAATTGGGTATAAGCGGTGTTTATACAAAGGTTTCATCATGACGGAGCAAAAATTCAGTGAAGGGTGTACAGGTAGATTTAATTATTAACAGACGAGATAATATTATAAATTTATGCGAAATAAAATTTTCCATTAACCCCTTTATTATCAATAAAAAATATGCCGGTGAATTAAGAAATAAAATAGGGACATTTAAGGCCGAAACCGGAACCCGAAAATCTGTTTTTCTAACAATGCTAACAACTTATGGAGTAAAACAAAATATTTTTTCAACTGGTTTATTTCAAAACGAAACAAAAATGGATGATTTGTTTATTGGTATAGGTTTTCAAGTTTGAATATTAGTTTATTAATGTATATTTGTCTAATTTTGTAAAAAAATGTAACTTGTGTCCCCTAATTTCAATTATGCTATGGGCACAATTTTTGATGAGTTTCTGTTATGATAAAATGTCATGATACAACCTTTTGTTTTGTCAGGGAATAATTGATTATTTTGCCAAATGGAGAATTATTTTTATTATTTATATGAGTTAATTGAAAACCACAAAATTTATCACCTAGATAAACGGGGTAGTGGTAAAAAAGATATGGAATCTTTTCTTGAAAGGTTTGCTATAGATATTGAAGGAAAGTATTCGAGGAAAATTTATAAGGCTTTACGTTATATTGTTGTTGATCAAATACATTATATATACAGGGATGACCATGAACCAGATAAAACTAAAAATAATGCCAGTTTTAGCATTGCTTTTCATAACGACACCTACTATTTTTTATTGGAAAAAGAAGTGCCGGAAAAAGATGTCATATCGATAAAATCTGAAATTGATTTAGTTAACAGTAAAGATATACCCGGACTTAAAGCATTGTATAAAGAGATTTTGAATGATTTTGAAGCTGATATGGAATTTACTTTTATTGACTTAAAAAAACGTACAGAAAATGATATTAGCTATAAGTTTATAAAAATTAACGATAATAGCCTGCTACGATTAATATCTTTTTTACCCGTAAAGTAAACTGTTGCTATATAAGGCCACCTCTATTAATTGCTTTACCCATTAAAGTAGCCGATGTGCAATCAACGACTTCTACTTTAACATAATTGCCAGGCTGATAATTGTTACGATTAAAAACAATAACCTTATTTTGCGAATTCCTGCCAAATAATCTGTCTTTTGATTTCTTTGAAAACCCCTCAACCAACACATCAAAGGTTTTACCTATATCATTTTGATTGCTTTTTAATGATAACTTATTTTGTAACTCAATAATTTCGCTAAGCCGCCTTCCTTTTTCGTCTTCCGGCACATCATCTTCTAGTTTTCGTTGAGCGTAAGTATTTGGCCTTTCAGAATATTTGAACATATACGAATAGTCAAAACCTACCCATTCCATAAGCGAAAGGGTTTCCTGATGATCTCCCATGGTTTCGGAACAAAAACCGGTAATGAAATCAGAAGAAATAGCACAACCGGGAATAATTTTTTTGATAGCCTCAATCCTACCCATATACCACTCCCGCGTATAGCCACGTTTCATTAAATCAAGAATTCTTGAACTTCCGGATTGAACAGGTAAATGAATGTATTTGCAAACATTATCATATTTTGCAATAACATGCAACACCTCATCTGTCATATCCTGTGGGTATGATGTTGAAAACCTTACACGCAAATTCGGTGATAGTAATGCAGTCATTTCCAGAAGCTTAGCAAAATTCACCTCACCATTATCCCAATTATATTTGTCAACATTTTGCCCCAAAAGTGTTACTTCCTTATACCCTTTCTCAATTAGTTCTTTAATCTCGTTTAAAATTGTATCGGGTTTGCGGCTTCTCTCCCTTCCTCGTGTATACGGTACAACACAATAGGCGCACATATTATCGCAACCACGCATAATTGAAACAAATGCTGCAACACCATTTTTGTCTAATCGTACAGGGCTGATTTCTGCATAAGTTTCTTCGCGGGACAATAGTACATTTATTGCCTGTTGCCCACCTTCTGCTTTTTGTACAAGAGCAGGCAAATCCCTATAAGCATCAGGGCCAATAACTAAATCAACAAGTTTTTCTTGTTCTAAAAGCCTTTCTTTTAACCTTTCGGCCATGCAACCAATAATACCGATCAGCAAACTTTTGTTTTTCTTTTTCAGATGTTTAAATTGCTCTAGCCTGTTAAACACCCTTTTTTCGGCATTTTCTCGAATCGAACAAGTATTTATCAAAATCAGGTCTGCCAGCTTATAATCTTCGGTATAAGCAAACCCATTTTTGTTAAGTATCGACACAACCACCTCACTGTCAGCTACATTCATTTGGCAACCATAAGTTTCGATATATACGTTTGAATGCCCCTTGGCATATTTTTCTTTCAAATTTACCTTTGGGTCATTAATTCTTTTTAAATCAACTTTAAGCATAATTATTATTTGTACTGAATATTTTTTACAAAAGTAAACGATTATCCCACAAAATAAAAGACGATATACTCTTTTACTAATTGTTTGCAAAGAAAATGCATATGAATTAAGGAAAATTAATAAAATTTTTGCAATTTTGTAACCCAGTTGTTTAAAAGTACAATAACTGATGAAAGGTTTAGCATTAATGTGCTTATATAGTAATTATCAAATTTGTTTAAGCTAAAAATAACAATATGTCAGGACACAGTAAATGGTCAACCATAAAAAGGAAAAAGGGTGCGGCAGATGCAAAAAGATCAAAGATTTTTTCGCGGATTGCCAAAGAAATAACAATTGCGGTTAAAGAGGGCGGAAGCAGTGACCCTGAAATGAACCCCAGGTTAAGGACCGCCATGAATAATGCAAAAGGTGCCAACATGCCCAAAGATGTTGTTCAAAGAGCAATTTCAAAAGCAGAATCAGGTAGCGAAAACTACTCAGAAGTTACTTTTGAAGGTACAGCACAAGGTGGTGTGGCTATTTTTGTTGAATGTTTAACTGACAATAACCAAAGAACAGTTAGTAGTGTGCGCTCAATTTTTAACAAACGGGGTGGGGCTTTAGGTAAAAATGGTTCGTTAAGCTTTTTGTTCGATCGTAAAGGAGTTTTCAGCATTCCTAGCGAAGGTTCTGATATTGAGGAG
>NBLH01000285.1 GCA_002084525.1 Bacteroidetes bacterium 4572_117
AAATTAAGAAAAATTCCGACTAATTGAACAAAAACCTGACATTAAAGACACACAATTAATATAAAATATGGACTTTAAAATCCCAAACATTTCATTTCCTGCTAAAAATACCGAAAGCTTGTTTTACCTGATTTCATTTCTTTTTATCGGGTTAAATTCTGCATTTATTTACTTGGGGTTTTATTATTTTGGGTTGTTTTCTTTTGTTTTAGCAATAGCATGGTTTGCTTTATTTGCTTTTGATAAAATTTACTATTTTATCGTTTTTGTAACACCATTATCTGTTTCCTTGTCATATTATATCGATTTACCATTCGATTTATCACTCCCTTCCGAGGGTTTAATGATTATTTTAACGGCAATTCTTATTTTAAAGTTTATTTCAGGCTCTGGAATTAAAAAAGAATACATACAACACCCGGTAAGTATAGCTATAATTTTATATTTGGTTTGGATGTCTATAACAAGCATTTCGAGTAGTATGCCCTTTATTTCGTTCAAATTTTTATTGGCAAAATTGTGGTTTATCATACCAATGTATTTTTTCTCGTTGGCCATATTCCAAAAAGAAAAAAACATAAACACAACCATATGGTTATATATTTTGCCCTTACTTTTTGTTATTTTTTACGCCATAAACCAACATTTAGGATATGGTTTGTTCGATAAATTAGCTGCCCACACCGTAATGACCCCTTTTTACAAAGACCACACTTCGTACGGTGCCATTTTAAGCATGTACTGGCCGGTATTATTTGGTTTTCTGTTTTGGCCCAATATCTCGGTCATAAAAAAATTATTTATTTTTATTGTATTGTTGATTTTTAGCCTTGCACTTTTATTATCGTATACGCGTGCCGCATGGATTAGCTTAACGGCAGCAATAATATTTGGCCTTTTGGTTTATTTAAAAGTAAAAATACGCTACCTGATAATCATTGGCTTGGCAATAATTTCGGTACTTTTTGTTTACCGTTTCGAAATTAGCGATCGTTTATCAAAAAACAAACAGGATTCTTCTGCCAAAATAGACGACCACATACGTTCAATGTCGAATATAGCTACCGATGCCTCAAACTTAGAAAGGATAAACAGGTGGAACTCAGCATTAAAAATGTTTGTTGAAAGGCCTTTGGCAGGATGGGGCCCGGGCACCTACGTATTTCAATATGCAAACTTTCAAATGGCAAGGGATAAAACAATTATCAGCACAAACTTTGGTGAAGGAGGGAATGCACATAGCGAATACCTAAGTGCTTTAATTGATAGCGGAATTCCGGGGTTGATTAGCTTTTTACTAATAATTGTTTTTGTAATCAGGTCAGCATTAAATAGTTACAATCAAACTGGAAATACCCGTTTAAAAATACTTGTATGGTCGGTTTTGGTTGGCCTTGTCAGCTATCTTGTACATGGCTTTTTAAATAATTTTTTAGATACCGATAAAGCAAGTGTTACGTTTTGGGCTTTTATTGCAATAATAGTGGTTATTGATATAAAGCTAAGAAAGGCTAATTAGATACATCCCTAAAGTTGGTGATTTTTATTTTTTCTTTATTTCACTGTTTCATTGTTTCAAAAAGTATGCAGACCTCAGTTGGCAGTAGGCAGTCTTTGCAGGGCTACTGCTACTAAAGGCTGCCTGCTGCCAACTTCGGCTTTTTTCAAACAAAGTTTAAAGCTTTGACTTTACAAATACGCTGCTTTTGAGGCATCAATGATTGGTTTCTTTATATGATAATTTTCAGAAAATATAAATAACCCGAAGGTCTGTTGATAAACGTCTGAATACTCATGTTTTGCAATTTTCCCGCCACAAACTATATACATTGTTAGTGGCAAGCAAAAAAAAGCAGCAATACTATGATTTAACATTTAGTTTTTGTAACTTTGAATAAATTATATAACCATGAGAACAATACAATTAAATATACCAGACAGCTTAGAAATGAGCAATTATGATTTTTCTATGATGGTTGCAGCAAAACTATATGAAGAACAAAAACTTTCATCAGGACAAGCCGCAAAAATAGTAGGGCTATCAAAAAGAGCTTTTATAGAATTACTTGGTGTATATGGAGTTTCTGTTTTTAGTAATTCAATTTTGGACTTACATTCAGACATTGCAAATGCTTAAAATTGTTATATCAGATACAAGCACATTGATTCTGTTTCAGAAAATCGAACAGCTTGACTTATTGGAAAAACTCTATGGAAAAGTTATAACAACTCCTGAAATTGCTGACGAATACGGGGAAAAATTACCTGATTGGATAGGAATTGAATCTGTTTCAGACAAAAAATATCAGGAATTTATTGAAACACAAGTCGATATAGGGGAGGCTAGTGCAATTGCATTAGCAAAAGAATATAAAGATGTTTTTGAACCTTAAAATGACAGGAGCACTTGGAATTATTCACAGAGCAAAACAGGATGGATGGATTGAAAAAGTAAAACCATTAATTGACAGACTTTTAGCCATAAATTTTCGTATCTCAGAAAAAATAATTAATGAAATATTAACTCTAAATAATGAGAACGCCAGCCACTAACAAAAGCTAAATTCAAAAAAGGGTAACTTGCTCCTATTTTGTCCCTATTATTTAATCATCAAAGATAAAAATCGAGTTTAATAAAGATATTTACAAACATACGAGAAATTTAGCAAGTCGTTGGAGTTTCGTTATTCTTTATAAAATTCGCTTAGTTTAATTATTGCTTGATTTACATATTCTTCTTTATCGTATAATTTTGCTTAATCCAAAAGTTAATGCATTTGTGCCTGCAATAGCTAAATAGGGTCTTGGTGATAAAAGTTTAATTTGGTCCGTAATATCAAAACTTCTTCTTGTATCCCTACTTATTACTGCCATTTTATTTTCTCCGTAATTTGGACATAAACCTCTTGACGTGCAATAATATTCATAGGCTTCTTTTCTTAATTGGTAATTTATCAGCTTTATTAAAGTTTTCAAGAACGTACAAATTTCCAACAACCTTAGTACCCTCACTAAAAAACCAAATTTTATTTTTCCCGACATTAAAATCGGTTGGACTATCAGAAGCTATTTGTCCACCAAATTGATACCTTGTTTGAGAGTTTTTGGTTTGGGTTTCGTTCGAATTCTGTTCGTTTTTTTCAGAACAACTTAAAATCGCTAGTCCGATAATTAAAATTAATATCTTTTTCATTTTTTTATAATTTATTTGTTATGATTAATTCTGTTTTTCTAATGAACGCCAACCGATTTGTAAAAGTATTTCTCACATCTGAAATGTTTTTAAATCCGCTATTTAATGTTTCGCGCTGATTTCTATTAATTATTTTGATATTACTGCAAACTTAGAGAAAATAAAAAATGGGATAGTTTGAAGCCAGATGACCGAAGTTTGCATACTTCCGACTTCGGTCTTCTAGCTTCCAACCTAACAATATTATAAACCTTGTAACATTAAAACAACTTACCACTAAAATAGTTGTAGAACCTCTGTTTTAATTTATTTCAAATTATCGGCAAAACTACCAACATTTTGCCACTAATTAGTTTTTCTTAGATGATTATTTTCTACATTTCATTATTTAAGGATATTAAAGGACAAATAAATGAGCATACTGCTATATGTTATTTAATGTGCGTTCCTAAACAAAAAAATCCTCAGCCTGGGGGAGCTGAGGAAAGGTAAATTCAATATTCATTCGGTAACTTTTATGAAAAAGGAAGAATACTAAATCAATGCAAATATAATAAAAAAAAATGAATATTTGTAAATTCAGGGGCTAAAACTCTGTTTTTTTGTTCGATTTAGAACAGTCGTTGTACGATTCCGACCAATCTTTATAATATCACACACATCACACATTCACATCAACAGCCTTGCACACAACACTATAGTGTTTTTGGCACTTATATTGATAAGATTTAAACAACAAAACAAAATATACAACACACCATTAAATTGGTTTATATGAAAAAGGAGCTCATATTTGAGGGTATGGGCATAAGGTAGCTTTAAAAAGCATAAATAAGAAAATTGAAAGGGTAAAAACATTTACTATAAATTTAGGTTAATTTAAAAGTAAAATAATTACAAAAACGACGCTCATCCTTTCAATTTTCTTTTTTTGATAGCCACCCCCACAATAAGCACCAACGAAGCAACAATAAATGCAGGGATAAACGATGATTTGTTGTTCATCTGTTCGGGCGATACTGTGCCCCAAATAAAAAACGATAAATTTACGATAAAGCCAAAAAGCAAACTATAAAGAGCTTGTTTTTTGTATTGGTGGACCTCTTTTTTTATTAATGCCATAAAACTTACCGGAACAAAAATAACAATACTTGCTATACCAACAACCATTAAATCAACAATTTTAGGTAGTATCAAAGCCATTGCAAGTGCTGTTAATCCAAAAAATATGGAAATAATCCTTATATTCCTATGCAATTTTTTGGTGTCAGGTATTTCTTTATTTTTCTTCCATCCGGCAAAATCTTTTATTGCGGATATTGATATAATGTTTAGAAAACTATCGCCCGAGGACATCAAGGCAGCCATTAAACCAACTACTGCAAAACCTAAAATAAAAGGCGAACTGTGCCTGTCAAGAAACAAATAAGCAACATCTTTTGAATCAATATCAGTGTCGAGTACTACTTTTAGGGTCATACCAACAAGTGGGAAAATAATATAAAAAGGCAACATGCCCAAACCTGAAAATATACTCACCCTTTTGGCTGTCCTTTCGTCTTTGGCTGCTAATATCCTTTGCCAAATATCCATACGTATAAGTACTGAGTGCGATAAAAACAAGGGCAAGGCAATTAAAAATGCAATGCCTTCGGCAGTTCCGTTAAGCATATTTGCTGGCAGCTCACTTAGTCGACTAAGTTGTTCAGTATCAGCCCAAACCCCGGGAATAAAAATAAAAACAATCATTAAAACAATAATACCGAATTGAATTAAATCTGTAATTATTACCCCTGCCATCCCTGCAAATGCCGTATATAATATTACAATTATACTTGAAATAATCGCCGCCTCAACAAAGCCTATTTCAAAGGCAAATTTTAGTAAGGATGCCATGCCCACAAATTGGGCAGCTAGCAGGAAAAAGAATATAAAAACATTAATACCTGTCATTAACGACGAAAATATTTTAGAATAAACGTCTGTTTCGTTTTTTGTATATTTATTATTCAAAAACTGGGGGAATGAATACACTTTTTGCTTACGGCCAATTGTATTTATTTGCCCGGCAAAACGCGACAAAATAAAAAACCCAATCACATAAGCTATACCGATACCTACAGCTGCAAAACCTGATTCGTAGCCCATGGCCAT
>NBLH01000084.1 GCA_002084525.1 Bacteroidetes bacterium 4572_117
ATAATCAACCACTAATATAAAAAATATATTATGAAACGACAATTTATTATGGGGGTATTATTAATTGTTGGAATAATAACCTACACACCAAATTTAACAGCACAAAAAGCAAAGCTAAAAGTTATTGACGAAGAAACTTCAGAGGCATGTGCTTTTGCCAACGTAGTTTTATACAACAAGAACAATAACTACCTTAAAGGCGACGTAACCGATAAAAACGGCAATGTTGAGCTTGACATTAATGAAAAAACCAAGGTCGTAATTTCTTTTATCGGCTATCAAAAACATACCGATTATATTAGTCCCGGCGACAATAAAACCATAAAACTGAAAATTGATTTCGTTGGAATGGAGCAGGTTGTGGTTACGGGGCAGTACAAGCCACGTAAAGTAGACCAATCTATTTACAAAATAGATGTTATCGACTCAAAAACTATATTGGAAAGGGGGGTAACCAACCTTGCAGAAGCTTTGTCAAACGAAACAGGTGTCAGGCTTTCCATTGACCCGTCAACTGGTACATCAATTGAAATGCAGGGGATGGGTGGCGAAAATGTCAAATATCTTATTGATGGTATACCTATTGTGGGGCGTGTAAACGGTGATATTGACCTATCGCAGATAAATATGGAAAATGTTGATCATATCGAAATAGTACAGGGGCCAATGTCCGTTGTGTATGGAACAAGTGCCTTAGCCGGTGTAATCAATATTATAACAAAACAAAACACTAAAGATCAAAATATAATAAAAGCAAATTCGTATACCGACACAAAAGGTAATTATAATGCCGGTTTTTATGGTTCACTAATCAGGGGGAAGCATTCATTTACGCTTTCGGCAAATAGAGATTTATTTCAAGGAATTGATGTAGATTTAAACGTTGATACTACAAGATTTCCTTCGGGGGAAAACAGGTATATGGAATTTAAACCTAAAAGAGTATTTAATGCAGGTTTGGAATATGCTTATCGTAACGAATTTTTTCAGGTAAGGGTTAAATCACAATATATGGACCTGTTACTAAAAAACTATTCTAACCCTAACCCAATGTTGATTTCTTATGATGCAGATTATTTCACAACCCGTTCAACAAACAGCTTAACAATTACCGATAAAATTTCAAGTTCCTTATCGTACAATATAATTGGTGCTTACACATACTATGGCAGGACAACTGATTTAATTAGTTCGGATCTTGCTAGTTTAGAAAAAGAAAAAACAAAATCATCGTCAACTACTTTTCACAACGGAATGACCAGGGGGAATTTTACCTTTGCTAAAGAAGATGCAAAATTATCATATCAGTTTGGTTGGGATATTAATTATGATATTGGAGAAGGTGATAAAATTGCTGATGATGCGCAAATGGGTGATTTTGCTGCTTTTGTTAGCGCACAATACTCGCCTTTTAAAGTATTATCCATTCAACCGGGGTTCAGGTATATATACAACACAATATACCCTACGCCTTTAATCCCATCTATAAACCTACAGTGGAATGTATTAAAAGGTTTGAATTTTCGCATGTCATATGCAAAAGGTTTCAGGGCACCATCGTTAAAAGAGCTTTATTTAGATTTTAAAGACTCAAACCATAATTTAGAGGGCAATAAAGACTTAAAAGCTGAAAAAACTGATAGTTATAATGCCTCTTTTTCGTATAAATTTGGGAAAGGCAAGCAACTTTTTAAAATTGAACCAAGTTTTTTCTATAACAACGGTTCTGATGCTATTACATTAATAGTAACAGATGTAGAATCAAGCTCGGCAACAAATACAAATTTAGGTGGCAGAAGAACATTAGGTGCAGATGTTAATGCATCATATATGCATTTTATTGGTTTATCGCTTGGTGCAGGATTTAGCCGGACCGGAGAAACTTATGATTATACAGGTAATGGTATTTATACGCCAATAGTTTACTATAATAATTATACTTTTAATGCAAAATATAACTTCCGTAAAAGTAAAATTATTTTAATGGCCAATTTAAAATATTATGATATTACACCTTCTTTAGCTGTTGATGGGAATTCTGGCGAATACTATCAAGTGTATACTGAGGCTTTTGGGGATATCGAAGCAACTATAAGCAAATTGTTTTGGAAAAATAGATTGACAATAATACTTGGGGGAAAAAATTTATTAGATAATTATTCCAGGAGGACTTACGGATACAGGGGAGATGACCCTGAGTATCTTGGCCCGCGTTATTACGGTCGGACATTTTTCGTGAAATTAAATTTAAAACTTAACAATTAAAGCAGATGGTTATGAAAAAATTAATATTAATTAGTCTTGTATCAATTGTTTTTGCATCTTGCTTTAAAGAAATTGATACAGTTCCTTTAGTGAGAACTGTTGAAAGTACTTTTACTGTGCAAAATAGCATACAAACAACGCAAACATACTTTACTTTATATGAAAACACTGCCCAGGAAGCAAGTGTTGTTGCACCCAGCAGCTGGGATTTAGCTTTTGAATCGGCGGGCGATGGTAGCAAGGTAATGCAAGGATGGGCTTCTGGTTCAATGGTACATAAAACAGGAAAAAATATCATTACTGATGTAAGCGAGGATGAAGTTTTGGATTATATGAATAACTCTTATGATTGGTTATTCGACGATCCCGCATATACAAACTATCCTGATTCGCTAAGTTTACAAACTTGGGAAGATGGCGAAGTATATATTCAAAACAGGGGGGTAGTAAAAGATAATTTTTATTTGATCCAATTTGTGTCTAAAACAGATGATTCTTATACATTTAATTATGCAAAAGTAACAGATAATCAAAATGTTAACACCTATACAATTAACCGGAGCGATGGTTTAAATTATGTGTATTTTTCGTTCGATGAAAATGCCCCGGTAAGTGTTGAACCAAGAAGTTATGATTGGGATTTTGTTTTTTCACCTTATTTAGGTTGGTGGGAAACATTAACACAGGGTGAGTATTCACCTTACAAAATAAATGGGGTGTTAATTAATAATGAAAGTGGGGTGCGTGTTGCCCAAATATTTGATGAATCAATTGATTTTGAGGACATTAACGAAACACATATTGCTACAAGCGAATTTACTGATTGGAAAGGTGTTATTGGTTCAAACTGGAAACTACTTGGTGGAACCGATTCTGAAAATTTATATACTATGGATCCTGATAAAAAATATATTTTAAAAAAATATGATTCCACAACAGGTGTTTTTAAGTATTTTAAACTTAGGATGATTGACTATAAACTCAATGGTGTAGATCATTTCCCTACTGTAGAATTCAAATTTTTAACTGATGAGTAGCAATCCTTTGTATTTAAATTCCTTGCTCAGGTAAACTGAAAAGCAATATAGATTATATGTAATTATACCCCGTTCATTTGCAGCGGGGTATAATTATACAATTGAAAATTAAAATTAAAATAAAAGGATGAAAATTAAAATTGAAAACGATTTAAATCAAAAATTTAGTAAAGGTACAATTTGGCTACACTGGCTTACTGCCTTATTGATACTTATTTTGGTTCTTTCAAGTTTTAAAATAGCAGGTTTTGGGTCTATTGAAAGGATGCAAATGATAAAAATGCATCTACTAATTGGTAGTTTTGTATTTATTTTTACAATCATCAGAACTTATTTGTTTTTTAATACAAAACAACCCGAGCATTTAAAAACAGGATCGAAATTTATTGATAAACTAGCTATTTGGAACCATTATTTATTGTACATTTTACTGTTTGTAATTTCAATAATGGGAATTGTTGTAATATTTACAGGGAATTATATTGAAGGTATTAGTAGTGGGAGCATTGATAATATAATTCCCCAAAAGGAAATATCAATATTAAAATATCATGTATTGATAACATTTTTGGCAGTTTTACTTGTTATTATGCATGTAATTGGGGTTATAAAACACTATATTTTTACAAAAGAAAATACATTAAAAAGGATTTTATAAAAGATTAAAAAAAAGGGATAAGGAAGCCACCTCCCAATATTAGGAGATGGCTCCACTCCTCGCCATGACGAGCTAAGTCGCAGATTATATGCAGCTTACAAGGCCTTGCTATGGGTTGTGTTTTTCAAACTAAATCTTAAATAAAAATGAAAAAATCAATTATTTTATTAAATCTTTTATTGATAGGCTTAATCTCCTGTCAGGATAGTACAGTTGAAAATGAATTAGCTATTGTTGCCGGTTCGGGTAATCCCGGTTTCAAGGATGGTAATAATTCAGAATTATTTAAACCTATCCGCTTAAGCATTTACAAAAATAATTCAATACTTTTTGCTGATATTAACAACCATGCAATTAGGATTATTAATGAAAAAGGGGAAGTGAAAACTATTGCAGGTGGGCCTAACAAAAAAGGTTTTTCTGATGGTAATGTTGATACTGCTAAGTTTAGCAGCCCCCATGGTGTAGCATATAATAAAAAAACTAATAAAATTTATGTTGCCAGTGCCAGTAATCATGTAATAAGGGAAATTTCTGAAACGGAAACAGGTGAATTTATAGTAAAAACTATTGCAGGCATCCCTGAAAAAAATGGTTATAAGGATGGTTCAGTTGATTCAGCAACATTAAACTCGCCACATGGTGTTTTGGTTAGGGAAGATGGAGCTTTAGTTATTATTGATATTGGAAATGCTAAACTCCGTTTAATAAAAGATGGTGTGATTTCAACATTAGCTGGGAAACTGGATACCGACCCTTTGACTGTAGATTTTTATTATCCAATTGATATAGCTTTTGAAGGCAATAATATTTTAGTTGCAGATGCGGGCAATCATAAAATTTTCAGGATTAAGCCAGGGGAATCATCTGAAGAAATACAATTAAAAGACACCTTAAGCACCCCGCATGGGATAACAGCTGATAATAATGGCAATATCTATATTGCAGATATGGGCACAAACCGTATACTTACAGTTGATAAAGAAGGTAATGTGGGTGCAATTATTGATGTCCCGGCTGATTCTACCAATGTTAATAATTTGAAAAAACCGGCAGCAGTTTTATTTGATAAAGGCTATTTATGGATTGCCGATTTAAATAACCATCAACTTAAGCGAATAAAAATAGAGTAATGCTTTGGGTTATTAATTATTTTATAATAAAAGCGAAGTTCAAGAGTTTTTCTTTTTTTGCTGTAACTTTATAAGGAAAACTATATTGTAAACCAATCAGTACTGTTAATTTAATACCCTCACTATAAGAATATTACCCTGTAATTGTTTAATTGTAAACCTAATAGGGCTTTACATGATTGTATAAAAAAAATGTTTACTTATGGCACAAAAAAAAGCCTTTTCAATATAACTGAAGAGGCTCTTTTTTTTAGCATTAAATTATTTTATAATGGTGTAATAGCACCAATATAGTTAATTTTTAATGTTTTAGTACTAGTTTCGGTAAATGCCCCGGTACTCCAGTCATAACTTCCAACGGAAAGAACCATTTCACAAGTAATCCTGTAAACATCAGTTTCTAATTCTTCAACAACTAAATCACCTGCACCTGTTTTTCCAATTGCTGTCCAATCGTATGCCATACCTGCATAATTTGCTGTATAACCATAATAATAAGTTCCTACAGGTTTTGTATCAGCATCCCAGGTATAAGTCCTTGGCAATTCACCTGTACCCATATTCGGATATAACTTAATTAAATCAGGGTTGTCCTGTCCTTCTACTGCAGTTAATAATCGTATATACGTCATACCCATAGCTGAATACCAAAAGAAATCTGTAGTAATAGCATATTTAGTACCGTCCAACTCATAATAATTATCAGGTGCGGCTACTGTAATAGTTTCTTCATAGGTATTGTCACCATCTTCATTAGTTGCTGTTAGTTTTACCACAATATCCCCAGCGGTCATAAACTGAATGCTTGGGTTAGCTTCGGTAGATGTTAGCGCACCACCACCAAAATCCCACGAGTAAGTGCTGGCATCTGTCGAAGTATTTGTAAATGCAACCTGATCATACTGAACAATTGTTGTTGGGGCGTAGGTAAACCCGGCCGTTGGTAATGTCTTTTTACAGCTGGTAAAAACTGCTGCAATGGCTATAGCCACAATAAAAATTTTGCTGATTTTCTTCATTTTTCCAATTTTAAAAGTTTAAATAATAAAAGTTACCAATTAATAGATGTTATTAATTCTAAATTCGTTGCAAGATATGAAACTTTTTTTTATTTTTATCGTGTTTCGATAAATAATTGCCTTTTTTCGGCAAATATATTTGTTAATGATACAAAATCAATGCATATATTCTCTGAATTCACAAAAATGATTGGTCTGTACAAATAAGTCGCAAGTTTACCCTGTAATAAAATGTGTCAGGGTATTTGGATATTTACTAAGAATATTACTTAATTATTAAATAAGTACCCAGTCAAAATTAATTACTTCCGGTGAGGGTTTCGCCGTTGTATATTTACTTTTACGCAACTTGCATATTGTAAGATATTTGCACCAGTGCGTAAGCAACATTAAATAGCACTTAGTGCTTATTTAATCAAAGTCAATTCATCAATCAAATATCCTGCACCTGCATACTTATCTATAATAAATAAGGCATAACGGATATCAAGGGAAATATTCCTGCACATATCAGGATCGTACATAATATCGCTCATAGTGCCTTCCCAGTTACGGTCAAAGTTTATGCCAATAAGGTGACCATCTGCATTAATTACGGGGCTACCAGAGTTGCCACCAGAAGTATGGTTCGAAGCTGTAAAACAAACATGCATTTTGCCATTTTCACCATACTGTCCGTAATCTTTAGTTTTATAAAGCTCCTTTAGTTTTATCGGCACACGATAATCATAAATATCTGGATTGTCTTTCTCGATAATACCCGCTAATGTTGTGTATGGCAAATACTTAACACCATCTTTTGGGAAATAGTCGTCAACTTTTCCATAGGTAACACGTAGTGTGAAATTTGCATCGGGATACAAAATTTTATCTTTTTCAAATTCCATAATTGCCTGCATCCAAAGTCGATCCATTCCTTGCATTTTTGTATCTAATGCAGTTGTTTTTGGTAGCACTACTTCAACATACATTTTAATAAACCCCTTAAAAAGCTTAAAAAGTGGGTCTTTTTGTAATTTTTTTAACGATTTTGCATTATAATTTTCAAGAAAAGCAGTAAGTTTATCTTTATTTGTAAATAACGATTTTTTATAAACATATTCTGTATATTTTTCAAAATCGCCTTTGAATTTGGCTTTGGCGGCTGTTAATTCTTCCGGCATAAATTTATGATCCATTTTTGCAACATACATACTTATCATTTTTGCAAATAATTCCTTATCAAGTGGTTGGTAATAATCTTTATATGTACGTTCAATAGCAGGTTTTAATCTTTTTCTTACACCAACAATATCATCTTCTTTTGCATCTTTATCCAATTTTTCCAACAACCTAAATGAAGAAATTAAGCGGGTAATATCCAAAGAGTAATATGTTTCATAAAAGTATGTCCCGGCCAATTCATAAGTTGATAGCTCTTTGTAAATTTCTTTATATTGTGGTAACAGTTTTCCATATTTTGATGCCCTGCTACTTTCTTTATTCATCCAGGCACTAATATTTTTTTCAAAAGCTTGTTTTTTATTTATTGCATTAAGCCTTTTTAGGCCACGGCTTTCACCAATCCATTTTTTCCATCCGTTACTTACACCTGATTGTTTTGCTGCATATTTTATTCTTATACCTGCATCAGACCGCATATATTTGTTGATAATATCCAATTTGGCTTGCCTAATTTTAATCCTATTCGGATTTTCGAGTTCCATTTTCATTTTCACAGCATAAGATGTAATATACTCCTGGGTACTTCCGGGATAGCCAAAAACTAAGGTAAAATCACCTTTTTTTACACCTTTTAACGAAATAGGGAAATGTTTTTTCGGCTTATATGGAACATTTTCAGGCGAATATTCTGCTGGTTCATTATTTTTATCGGCGTAGATACGGAAAAGTGAAAAATCGCCTGTATGCCGTGGCCACATCCAGTTATCGGTATCGCCACCAAATTTTCCGACAGCCGATGGTGGCGCACCAACCAAACGGATATCTTTGTATACCTTATTTACAAAAAGAAAATACTGGTTACCATAAAAAAACGGCTTAACCCTTGTTTTGTATTTGCCAGACATTGAGGCTTTTACCTCAATAAGCTTTATTTGTTTGGCCACTTCTTTTTGTCGCTCTACTTCTGTCATACCATCAGTAACATTGGCAAGCACTTTATCTGTAACATCCTCCATACGTTCTAAAAATGTTACTGTTAAGCCTTTATTTACCAGTTCTTCGTTACTATTCATTGCCCAAAAGCCATTTGTGAGGTAATCATGCTCTACAGAACTGTGGCTTTGTATTTGCCCAAACCCACAATGATGGTTAGTAATTAACAGGCCTTGGTCAGAAATAAGTTCTCCGGTACATCCCCCACCAAAAATCATTACAGCATCTTTCATACTTGCTTTATTGATACTGTAAATATCCTCAGCTGTTAATTTAAAGCCTTTTGCCTGCATATCTTTAATGTTATATTTCTTCAACAATAAAGGGATCCACATTCCTTCATCAGCACGCAAAAAAGGTGTGGTAAGTAAATAAAATGCTAAAAAATAAATAAATGTTTTTTTCATAATAGTGTTTTGGTTTTAATTATTACTTTTTTCATTGTTTAAAATTTTCCAATGTTCGCCCTTGGCTAAACTTATACGTTTTATAATATTTTTGTAAAAATATATCTAAAACACACTCAATTCTTCATATAATTTCTGTACAGGCAAACCCATTACATTAAAATAGGAGCCCTCAATTTTTTTTATACCGATGTAACCAATCCATTCCTGTATGCCATAAGCACCTGCTTTATCATAAGGTTGATATTTTTCAAGATAATATTTGATTTCGTCTTTATTTAAATCATTGAAATAAACT
>NBLH01000085.1 GCA_002084525.1 Bacteroidetes bacterium 4572_117
CGTGAATTTTCTGTATTCTTACTGGGTTTGTTTATTCTCGGAACGGGTATGGCTGTTTTACAAACTGCTGTTAACCCATACATAACAATTCTTGGCCCTATTGAATCAGCTGCAAAAAGAATCAGTATTATGGGAATTGCAAATAAAGTTGCCGGTGCAATAGCACCTTTAGTTTTAGCTTATTTTGTAGTACACGAAGGTGACGATGAGGCTATTAATAATTTAGCAACTATGCTTCCGGCAGATAAAGAATTGTTTTTGAGCGCATTAGCTGAGCGCGTAATAAATCCTTACATAGGAATGGCTGTTACACTGGTTTTGGTCGGTATAGGATTAAAGTTCTCTAATCTTCCTGATATTGATTCAGCAGAAAATGCAAACAATGGTAAAAGCGTAAATCCACAAACAGATAAAAACAGTATTCTTGAATACCCATATTTAATTCTTGGTGTAATAACATTATTTTTCTATGTAGGCGCCGAAGTAATAGCCGGCGATACAATAATCCGATATGGCCAATCACTAAACATACCAATGGAAACTGCTAAAAACTTTACAACATACACCATGATTGGGATGTTAGTTGGCTATTTATCAGGAATTATACTTATACCACGTTTCGTAAATCAACACAAAGCTTTGCAGGTATCTGCCGTATTGGGTTTGTTATTTACTTTGGCTGCCCTTTTTACAAACGGGTTTGTTTCGGTTCTTTTTATAGCTATGTTGGGGCTTGCTAATGCCCTTGTTTGGCCAGCTGTTTGGCCGCTTGCTATCAAAGGTTTGGGTAAACACATAAAAACAGGTTCTGCTTTATTAATAATGGCTATTTCCGGTGGCGCAATACTACCTTTGGTATGGGGTAAATTATCTGATGTTTTCAACTCTCAAGATGCATATTTAATATTGATTCCTGCATATTTATTTATACTGTTTTTTGCAACATATGGTTACAAAATAAAAGAATGGAAACGACAATAGGGCCATTAAAAAAATATACTTTAAATTGTTAAATTGTTTTTGCTGAGTTTACAATTAAATTAGTTTAAACTATGAGAATAATAATAAAAAAAGATTCAGAAAAAGTTGGAAAATGGCTAGCGAACTATCTTGTAAAAAAAATTAACGATGCAAATCCTACACCGAACAAGCCTTATGTTTTAGGGCTACCCACTGGATCATCGCCAATACCAACTTATAAAGAGATAATAAAGTTACACAAAGCAGGTGAAATTTCGTTTAAAAACGTGGTAACTTTTAATATGGACGAATATGTCGGTTTACCTGAAGACCATACCGAAAGTTATCATTATTTTATGGACGCTAACCTTTTTAACCATATTGATATCCGCAAAGGAAATATTAACATTTTAGATGGTAACGCTAACGATCTAGAACTTGAGTGCAATAGATTTGAAGAAAAAATTGCAAGTTATGGAGGTATTGATTTATTTTTAGGGGGTATAGGCCCTGATGGGCACATTGCTTTTAACGAACCTGGTTCATCTTTAGCATCTCGTACAAGGTTAAAAACTTTAAACTATGATACTATTTTGGCAAACTCGAGGTTTTTCGACAATGATATCACTAAAGTTCCTACACATGCATTAACTGTTGGTGTTGGTACGGTAATGGATGCACGGGAAGTTGTTGTTATTATTACGGGCTTTGGCAAAGCAAGGGCTTTGCGCGAAGTTGTTGAAGGCGGGATTAGCCATATGTGGACTGTTTCGATACTGCAAATGCACCAAAAAGGTATAATTGTTTGCGACGATGCCGCTACAATGGAGCTGCAAACACAAACCGTTACTTATTTTAAAGATATTGAAAAAATAGCAAATAAAAAATTACCGAAGAAGAAGTAGTAGTATTCGGTTTTCTGTTCCTACAGATAAGATTAGTAATGGTTTAAAGTAATTAATTATGAAAAAATTAACTTTAAGTATCATATTAACATTCTTTCTTTTAGATTTTTCTAATGCCCAGGATTGGGCCAACTTAAACCGATTTCAAAAAATAAATGCTGAATTGACAACGCCTAAGCCCGGAGATCACCGCATCGTATTTATGGGTAACTCAATTACTGAGGGTTGGTTAAGCATAAGGCCTGAATTTTTTGCAGGCAAACCTTATGTAAATAGAGGAATTAGCGGTCAAACAACCCCCCAAATGCTGTTGCGTTTTAGACAAGATGTTATTGATTTGACGCCATCAGTTGTAGTTATTTTAGCAGGTATAAATGATATCGCCGGCAATACAGGCCCTTCAACAATTGATATGATTGCAGGGAATATTTTTTCAATGGCAGAGTTGGCAAAAACTAATAATATAATAGTTGTGTTAAGTTCTGTACTTCCTGCTTTTGATTTCCCTTGGAGACAAGGACTTGAACCAGCGGAAAAAGTGGTAAAACTCAATGCAATAATAAAATCTTATGCCGATAAACACAAAATAGTGTATGTTGATTATTTTACTGCTATGGTAAACAAGTCAAAAGGCTTAAAAAAAGAGCTTGCAAGCGATGGTATACATCCAAACGAAACTGGATATTTGATTATGGAACCTCTTTTAGAAAATGCACTGGCAAAAGCATTGCAAAAACTTAAAAACTAGTACAACTGAAACCTGTCAGGTTTTCATAAACTTAAAGCTAAGTAAACAGTAGATTATCAACATTTTGTAAGTATAAACCTAATAAGTTTTTCCGTTAATTGATGTGTGATACGACATTAATGTTAAGTCGTGTATGACAATAGTTCGGTACATTTTTGAAAGAAGCTGATAATCAACAGATTAGAACACTATCAGGCAATTGCGTATATTGCTGATTATTAGTTTGTTACCTTTTTATTAGTGCATTCGCGGCAAAAATATAACGAAATATTAGTATGACGTTTTTGGCCCAAATTAAATTTTGTTTTTTTTATAATTAAAATAATTGTATACTTAAAGTTTTAACAAACAAACAATTGCCACTGATTAACTATGTTAAGGGCTAAAGCTGTTCACAGATTTTAATAATTTACTCAATTTCACAGAAAACAAGCTATGCTTGTTTTAAAATCTGTAAATCTATGGCATAATATATTAAACGAAAGCTGAATAGTTGACAATGAAAAATCTAAATCAAAAATGAAAAATCTCAAAAATCTTTCTATCGCACTAATAATGCTAAGTTTATTAGTAACATCTTGTAATAAAAGTAACACCAATATGGTTGAAATTAATAAAATTAGTATTTTGCCAAAGCCTCAGTCTTTGGAAGTTGGTACAGGGATATTTATTTTTGATTCAAATACAAAGATTATCCTAAACAACAAAGAAAAAGAACTTGATTTGGTTGCTGATTACTTAATTGGCTATTTAGGGGAAGTTTATCAGTTCAATATAAAAAAAGCAAATAAAAACGCAGAAAACGAACCTGTGATTTTGTTACAAATAATAAATGAATTTGAAAACGAAGAGGCTTATAGCCTAACAATTGACGAATCAGGAATAACAATCAAAGGAAAAACAGCAAGGGCAGTTTTTTACGGTGTGCAAAGCCTAATTCAGGTATTACCGGCAGGTAAACAAATGGTAAAAGTCTTCAAAATTCCATATATCACCATCAATGATTATCCGCAATTTAAATGGCGCGGGATGCACCTTGATGTATGCAGGCATTTTTTCCCGGTTGAATTTGTCAAAAAAACCATTGACGTACTTGTTACACTGAAAATGAACACTTTCCACTGGCATTTAACCGAAGACCAAGGCTGGCGTATCGAAATAAAAAAATATCCTAAACTTACCGAAATTGGAAGTTGGAGAAAAGAAACAGTAGTAGGGCACATGGTTGAACACCCCTTAAAATTTGATGGTAAAAAACATGGCGGTTTTTATACCCAGGATCAAATTAAGGAAGTGGTTGCATATGCAAAAAGCAGGTTTATTACGGTGATACCCGAAATTGAGCTGCCCGGGCATGCTGTTGCGGCACTTGCTGCCTACCCTGAATATTCGTGCACAGGTGGGCCTTTTGAGCTGTTTACAGAATGGGGGGTATCTAAAGAAGTTTTTTGTGCAGGCAAAGACGAAACTTTTGAATTCCTGGAAAATATCCTTTCTGAAGTTATTGAACTATTCCCAGGCGAATATTTCCATATCGGCGGCGATGAATGCCCGAAAACGAGATGGGAAGAATGTGATAATTGCCAGGCAAGGATAAAAAATGAAGGTTTAAAAGATGAACATGAGCTACAAAGTTACTTTATTAAACGTATTGAAAAATTCCTTAATTCAAAAGGGAAAAAACTTATAGGTTGGGACGAAATCCTTGAAGGGGGGTTGCCTGAACGTGCAGCAGTTATGTCGTGGCGAGGTGAATCTGGCGGTATTGAAGCAGCCAATACAGGGCATTATGTTGTAATGAGCCCAAATGCCACAAATTATTTCGACCACTACCAAGGAAAATACAATGAGCCTTTAGCCATTGGCGGCTTAACAGATATGAGAGAGGTATACGACTATCAACCAATACCTGAAGGTTTAGATGAAGACAAAAAAGATTTCATTTTGGGTTCACAGGCTAATCTATGGTCAGAATATATACCTGATGAAGCCCACATGGAATATATGATTTTTCCAAGGATTTGTGCAATGGCCGAAAATCTCTGGACAAAAGAAAAAAACCAAAATTGGGATGGATTCTTACAAAGAATGGATACAGAATACCAAAGGCTGGATCAATGGGGAATTAATTATCGTGTAAACCCACCAACAGGATACGAAGACATAAATAGGTTTTATGCAGACTCTACTATAGTTGCGCTTAATTGCGATATTCCATCAGCAAAAATTATGTATACACTGGATGGTTCAGAGCCTGATAAAAACTCAACATTGTATACAGGGCCTTTTGCAATTAAATTAGACAAAACTGTTACTTTAAAATCGAAAACATTTATGGGAGGCGGAAAAACCAGCTCAACAATGACCGGAACTTTCGAAAAGCTAGATTTACTCGATGCAAAAACTAAAGAAAATACTCAAAAAGGATTAAAATATCATTATATAAAAACTGAGGCTAAATCAGCTAAAGGCCTAGAATCTATAGAGTTGGCAGGTCAAGGAACTATAAACAATTTCATTTTCCCAAAAAATGCCCAAGCTCATTTTTTTGGGCTTTTGTATTTTGGTTTTATCGATATACCAACCGATGGGGTTTACACGTTTCATTTAGGTTGTGATGATGGGGCTGTTCTCTATGTAGCCGAAAAACTTGTAATTGACAACGATGGATTTAAATGGTTTGAAACCAAATCAGGAAAAATTGCCCTCAAAAAAGGATTGCACCCTATCCAGCTAAACTATTTTCAAGCAAAGTACGGAAAAGGGCTGAAATTGGAACTGGAAGGCCCCAATATGGAACGACAATCTGTTCCTGATGAAATACTAAGGAAAGATTAGTGATTAAGTTATAATAGTTAAGCGAAGTTGCAAATTTTTCATTTTAAGGTATTTTCAATAATGCACTGAATTAATGATATTTTATTAGATTTGGTTTAAAATAATAGCATTAATTATTCGTTTACTTAATTTAAAACACCTAGAAATAGATAAAACGCAGGCTTTGTTGACACACACAAATATATAAACCTCTATTTAGTGTGTGTCCTATAAAGTCTAAACATTTATCTTATGCCCATTCAGGGTTTTTGTAATACATTGATTCACAACCCAGTGATACGCACAGGGCTAATGCTTGATGCCCACTTTGGGGCTTATATAAAAAAATACCGATATTATGGGCACACACTATTTAAAACAAAACTTTGTTAGTTATGCTCATTGCAGTTATACTTAATATTGTAGCCTCCATTTCAAATTATTTTTTAGGTTTACATTGGTCCGCGATTTTTGTTGGCCTTTCAGGGGTGATAATATTTTTATTTCTCTATTTGTATTCATTTTTTGCACACAAATATAATACTGTTGCTATTTTGGGGCTTGGTTTTCTAATAATCATGTTTATTCCTTCAATTTGGTTTACCAACCTAGGAAGTTTAGGAAGTGCACAATATCTAATATTTTTGATTCTAACGGGTATCCTAACTATAACAAAAGGGATAACTAAAAAAGCACTAGTAGTATTATTGGTGATAGTAACTTTATCTTTATTCCTTTTTGAATATTATTATCCTGAAACGATAGCAAAATACCCTGGGCGTGAAGAGAGGTATTTAGACCTTGCTATTTCTTTTGTTTTTACTGTTCTGGGTGCAATTTTCTATATTAGCGTATACTATAATGAATACAATGCCGCTAACAAAAAATTAAATGAAAAAAACATCCTTCTTGAAAAAACACATCAAGCAATAACAGTTCAGCAAAATAAAATTGAAGCTCAAAAAACAGAACTGGAAATAAAAGCAAACGACTTGCAGCAAGCAAATAAAACTAAAGATCGTTTTTTCACTATTATTGCCCACGATTTAAAAAATCCGTTTAACGCACTTATTGGATTTAGCGAATTAATTGAACGTGCCGTAGAGAATAAAGATGTTGAAAAAATAAAAAATTTAAATAAATATATCCTAAAAAGCTCTACCCAAACTCATAAATTGCTTGTAAATTTGTTGGAATGGTCAAAAACACAAACTAATCAAATTCAATATAAACCCGAAAAAATTGAAATTCACAAACTAATTGCAGAACAAATTGAACTATTTGATAATCAGGCCAGTGAAAAAAACATTAAATTAAATATTGATTCTGTTAATTGCAATGTTTTTGCCGATATAAACATGGTTAAGACAATATTACGCAACCTAATTTCTAATGCTATAAAATATACCAAAAATGGAAAAATTGCAATAGAATGCACATGCAACCCCTTGAATTGCACGGTAAGCATCAGTGATACGGGGATAGGCATTTCAAACGAGAAATTAAACCAACTTTTTGATGTTGGGAATAATATTTCTGAACCAGGCACCAGGTTAGGGCTAATTTTGTGCAAAGAGTTTATTGAAAAAAATAATGGCGAAATATTTGTCGAAAGCACCGTAAACCAAGGTAGCGTTTTTAATTTCACTTTACCTTTAATTAACAAACTTTAACTTTATAGCCTAAGTATTCTGTTTTTTTGATTTTACTGGTAGATATAAAACATTTATTTTTGCACAAACATTTTCTATAAAATAATAAATTACTATGCCCAATAAATATATGAAATATATTTTTGAGCTCATCTTTTTTGTTTCTGTTTGGCATGTATCTGCTCATTCTCAGGAAATTAACTACCGCATTGACAAAATTACTGTTGAAGATGGTTTGTCGAACAATACTGTTCGTAGCATTACCCAAGACAAGCAAGGCTTTATATGGTTTGGGACTGAATCGGGACTGAACCGATACGATGGTAGCAAATTTAAAATCTACTACAACAACCCAAATGACGAAACAAGCCTGTCTACCAACATGATAAAAAATATTTTTAAAGATAGGGAAGGCAACCTTTGGATTGTTACCAGTATTGGTGGTTTAAATAAATTAGAACTAGAATACGATAAAATCACCAAATACGAATATCCATACAACGTTATTGATTCATTAAACCTTAATATATATAAAAAAGCAGCAGTAGTTGATAATGATAACTTATTGTGGTTTAGTTATGAAAACAATGGTTTATATTCTGTGGATTTAACCACATCGAAATTAAATGAGTATAAACATCAAAAATCAGATAATAGCTCAATAAGCAACAACAACGTAAGATCACTCTTTATTGACAGTGAAGGTATAATGTGGGCTGGCACAAATGATGGTATTTTAAACAAATTTGACAAAAAAACAAATACATTTAAGCATTTTAAAATTCAAGAATTAAGTACCCCACAACCTAGCTCATCAGTTATTTGGGAAATCTTTGAAGATCATTTAGGCATATTATGGATTGCAGTTGATGATGCCTTGTATACTTTTGACAAAAAAACAAAAACAACTGAACTACAAATAAAAAGCAAGAATAAAAACAAATATTATTTTAGCTATGGTTTTGTAAGATCAATAGCTGAAGATAAGTCTGACAATATATGGATTGGAACAAATAATGGACTTTACAGATATGATAGGCATACCCGTAAATTTATTAATTTGCATGAAAAACAGAATTTCAAATCAATATTAACTGACAAGACAATTTTATCGCTTTATCTTGATAAAACAGGTGTTATGTGGGTTGGCACACTTGGTGATGGTGTTTATAAAATCCACCCTGTGCTAGAAGCTTTTAAAAGTATCAGCCATAATTCCTCTGAGCAAAATAGTATAAGTGCCAGCATTGTCCGCTCCATTTATTACGACAACAAAGGATATTTATGGGTAGGGACAATAGATGATGGCATTAATTTGGTGAAAAACGGCAAAAAAATAGCAAGTTTCAATCATAATTTAAACAACCCATACTCTTTAAGCAATAATGCAATTACAGGTATATTTCAGGATAGCAGGAATAATTATTGGATTTCAACAGGAGGGAATGGTATTTGTGTACTAAGGAATTTCAACCATTCCAATACCAAAAGCGCACGATTTATATCATACCGAAATAATCCTGACAACCCTAACAGCTTAAACAGCAACAATGCCACAGTTGTTTTTGAAGATAGTAAAAATAATATATGGGTTGGTACAAACACAGGCCTAAATTTATTTAACCCGGTAAACAATCAATTTATTCAGCCCAAATTAAAACTAAAGTACAGCAACCAGCCTTCCGCCATACAATCGAATTGTATTTTTGAAGATAAAACAGGCAACTTGTGGGTTGGTACATGGTATGGCTTGTATAAATTCAATTATTCTGTGAGTTCCGGACAAATAACAATTGGAAATGCAGTTCATTTCTCAAACATAAAAAACGACAAAAACTCTTTAAGCGACAACAGGATTACTGCTATTTTTGAAGACCAACATAAAAATATTTGGATTGGGACTTATGGTGGCGGCTTAAACAGACTTAACAGCAAATACGACGAAAAAACAAAGCAATATTCATATGAATTTAAAAACTTTACGATTACCCAAGGTCTCCCAAGCAATGAAATTTATGGTATACAAGCCGACAATAAAAATAATTTGTGGATAAGCACAAACAATGGCATTTCAAAATTCAATATTGAAAATCAGCAAGTAAAAAACTATTCTACCCAAGACGGTTTACTGTCTAATATCTTTTTTTGGGGGGCAAGCCATAAAAGCTTTAAAGGCGAAATCTTTTTTGGGAATGTCAACGGCATAAACCATTTTTACCCTGATAGTATCAAGAAAGAGTATGTCCCAACAAATATTGTTTTCACAGATTTCAAAGTCAAAAATAAAAAAATAAACCCAGGAAAAAACTCCCCCATAAAAAAACAAATAAATTTTGCAAAAGAAATTACCCTTGACCATTCATTTGAAACCTTTACAATTGAATTTGCGTTATTAAACTCTACTTCAGCACGTTACAACAAATGTGAATTTAAGCTCGAAGGTTATAATGCTGAATGGATTGAAATAAACCCTAACAACAAAACTGCCACATATACCAACCTTAACCCCGGCACCTATACATTTAAAGTTGTTCAAACAAACCTAAACAACCCTGAGAATAAATCGGTATCTGAAATTACGATAAAAGTGCTTGGCCCTTTTTGGAAAACGTGGTGGTTTTATGGCTTAGAAATATTGTTTTTGGTATTAATTATTTATGCTTTTATCAAATTAAGGGAAAAAAAGCTAAAAAGAGACAACTATAAACTTGAACAAACTGTAGAAAAAAACACTCTTAAAGTTAAACAGCAACATAAAGAAATTTTAGAACAAAACGAAGAGATTAAGCTACACAATGAAAAAATAAGCAAACATAACGAGGTGCTAAACCAATATAAAAGCCATTTAGAAAATCTGGTAGAAGAAAGAACAAAAAAATTAGAAGAGGCCCTTTCAAAAGCCACAGAAGGTGAAAGATTGAAGACAGCTTTTCTTGAAAACCTCTCGCATGAAATAAGGACCCCTTTAAATGCAATTGTCGGTTTTTCACAATTACTTGGAAATCCAGACATAGAGCCTGAAGATATGGAAAACTATATTAGTAAAATCCATTATGGCAGCGATTCGTTATTAAAAATACTAGATTCGATAATGTTCGTATCAAAAATCCAAATAGGTGAATACAAACCCTATATTTCAGAATTTTTGCTAAATGACTTGCTATTGGAGCATTTTAACAATGCCAAAAATGCTATTGCGGCAAAAAAGAACAAAGACATTAAAATAAATCTTAATACAAACTTAAACAGCTTGATAGTTAGATCGGATAAGAGCTGTATATCTTTGGTTTTAAGCAACATGGTCGACAATGCCCTTAAATTTACTGAAAAAGGCTCTATTGAAATTAAAGTATCGAAAAAAACTGATAATTTGTTGCATTTTATGGTTGAAGATACTGGGATTGGGATTAAAAAAGAAGACATCGATTATGTTTTTGACAAATTCCGGAAAGGAGAAAAACGCAAATCTAAACTTTATGGTGGCCTGGGTGTTGGGCTAGCAACTTCAAAAAGTGTAATTGATATTCTTGGTGGTGAAATTGGGGTTGATTCAGAAGAAAATAAAGGTTCAGCATTTTATTTTACCATACCGATTTAAACCCCTGATAACTGCAACTGTAACCCATGATACTATAGCAAGAAAGAAAACAACATTGAAAGCTTCCTATATTTTAATACCTATTACCTATTTGGTAATACAGCAAACATAGTGGGTAATAATGTATTTGGTTATTTGTTTACACCCCTATACGCTCGCACTGCTTATGTAAGCAGGCTATAACCAGATGAACAAATAACCATTGTAAATTTATATAAAAATTACTTTATTGTTAAGTACCACTAAAATGGTCGCAGAACCACCTATTTCTGCTTGCCCTTGTTAGGTTTATATCTTTTTTATTAATAATTTTGTACCCTTAAAAAAAATATATGGCAGAACATATCAATACCGAACAAAAAATAGAACGTGCCATTTTGGTTGGTTTAATAAACCAGCAACAAAATGAAAATCAGCTTAAAGAATATCTTGATGAATTATCTTTCTTGGCTAAAACAGCTGGTGCAAACCCAGTACATAGATTTACCCAGAAAATAGAATTCCCAAACCCTAAAACTTTTGTAGGAAGTGGAAAACTTATAGAAATTGCCCTTTATATCAAAGAAAATAAAATTGATTTAGTAGTATTCGACGACGAATTAAGCCCCTCTCAGTTAAGAAATATCGAAAAAGAATTAAATTGCAAAATACTTGATAGGACTAACCTTATTTTAGATATTTTTGCAAAAAGGGCACGAACAGCCCATGCAAAAACGCAAGTAGAACTAGCTCAATATCAATACTTACTGCCAAGGCTGACCAGGATGTGGACCCACCTTGAACGACAAAAGGGCGGTATTGGGATGCGTGGCCCCGGAGAAACAGAAATTGAAACAGATCGCAGGATTATTAGGGATAAAATAGCAAAGCTAAAACATCAGCTACAAAAAATAGATAAACAAAAAGCTGTTCAGCGCAAAAATAGAGGTAAGCTTGTACGGCTAGCACTGGTTGGATATACAAATGTCGGTAAATCTACATTAATGAACTTATTGAGTAAATCAGAGGTATTTGCTGAAAATAAACTTTTTGCAACCTTAGATACTACCGTCAGAAAAGTTGTGCTTGGCAATTTACCTTTTTTGCTATCTGACACGGTGGGTTTTATCAGAAAATTACCACACCATTTAGTAGAATCATTCAAATCAACACTAGACGAGATTCGTGAATCTGATATTTTATTGCATATTGTCGACATTTCGCACCCTAGCTATGAAGATCAAATCAAAATTGTTAACAACACCCTATTTGAAATGGGTGCTAGTGGTAAGCCAATGTACTATGTTTTTAATAAAATTGATGCTTTTAGCTACACTAGAAAAGACGAAGACGATTTAACCCCAAAAGAAAAAGAAAACTATAGCCTTGAAGAAATAAAAAACAACTGGATTGTGGCAAACAGTAACAACCAAGGCTTTTTCATATCTGCAAAAGAGAAAAAAAACATAGACGATTTACGCGAACGGTTGTATGAATACATTAAAAAGTTACACGTAACAAGATTCCCATATAACGACCTACTTTATTAAACACAGCTTTTTTTATTTGTGAATGGTGCATAGCCTAAAAAGTTTTTTATAGCTACAAAAATAAAATTATGGCCCATAGATCAAACCCATTATTTTCACCTTAGCATAGGGGTATAATTAAACTAAAGTGTAACTGTATTGTATACTTTTTTTAGCTATGCTAAAATGGCTTTAAATTTACGTAACATATTTTTTTTAAAAATAGTTGGGTAAATTCAAATAACTTTTTGTAAATTTATTGTTTGTTCAAAAAAACCAGTGTTCGATAAACTAATTTTTTGAGTTAATTCAAAAATATTGGGGGGAAGGATATAGCTCAAAATAAAAACTAATTTGATGTTTGATTTACTTTTTGTTAGGCGTAATGCGCCCCGTTGGTTAATCTTAATTATTGATGTTTGTATTAGCCTAACGTCTATAATCACTTCTTATTTACTCAGGTTCAATTTTAGGATTCCTTCAGAGTATTTTGAATCGTCGAATCTCAAGTCCCTATACTGGGTTATTCCGTTGGTACTGTTAGTACGTCTGGTCAGTTTTTCAATAAGCAAAACCTACACCGGAATTGTCCGCTATACCGGGACAAAAGACGCAGGTAGGATTTTTGTGGTAATCCTGATTGGTAGTTTTTTTCTCGGCTTTAGTAATTACTTGGGTTACAAACATAATCAAACATACCTGATCCCTTTTTCTGTTATTGGGATTGATTTTCTAGCCAATATTTTTCTAATGACTTTTTCGCGACTTCTTGTTAAAACCATATACATTGAATACAGTGCAAAATCAAAAGAAAAAAAAAACGTGCTAATTTTTGGCATTAACGAAGGCGCAATTATTACCAAACGAACTTTCGTAAAAGACGCTAATTCAAATTTTAAGGTAATTGCCTTTATCGACCACACAAATGTACACAAAGGCCAACAATTAGACGGCTTAAGCATTTATGGGATAAATATGCTTGAATCGCTTCTGATAAAACATAATATTAATATTATAATTTTTGCAGATAAAAACATATTAGGCAAAGTTAAAGAAAAAGCACTTGATGCCTGTATTAATCTGGATATCAAAATATTAACCTTGCCAGATGTTAACAACTGGATAAACGGCGAACTAAACATTAAACATATTAAAGAAGTTCAAATTGACGACCTTCTTGAACGTGAACCAATTAAGCTAGATGAACTACAAATAAAACGCGACACCGTCAACAGGACAGTACTAGTAACGGGTGCAGCAGGCTCTATCGGTAGTGAAATAGTGAGGCAATTAATAAGGTTTAACCCCAAACAAATCATAGTTTTTGATCAGGCAGAATCGCCTTTATATGAGCTGGAACTGGAACTAAAAGAAAAATTCCATTTTGATAAAGCAAAAGTAATTATTGGTAATATCGTAGACAAACATAGAGTTGAGAAAATTTTTCAAGAATGTAGGCCTTCAGTGATTTATCATGCTGCTGCTTATAAACATGTGCCTATGATGGAAAATAACCCAGCCGAAGCAATAAGGGTTAATGTATTGGGCACAAAAACACTTGCTGACCTTGCGATAAAATATAATACAAAGAAATTTGTAATGATCTCTACCGACAAGGCTGTTAATCCAACAAATGTTATGGGGGCTTCAAAACGAATTGCTGAAATTTACGCACAAAGTTTAAATCAGTTTAAAGAAACGAAATTTATAACAACCCGTTTTGGAAATGTTTTGGGTTCAAATGGCTCAGTAATCAACCGTTTTAGAAACCAGATAGAAAAGGGTGGACCTGTAACTGTAACCCATGCAAAGATTACACGTTTTTTTATGACAATACCTGAAGCCTGTCAGTTGGTACTTGAAGCCGGTGCAATGGGAAATGGAGGTGAAATATTTGTTTTTGACATGGGTAAGTCAGTAAAAATTATAGACTTAGCAAAAAAAATGATAAACCTCTCTGGTCTGGAACTTGGTATAGATATCAATATAAGTATTACAGGCTTAAGACCTGGCGAGAAACTGTATGAAGAGCTTTTAAATGATAAAGAAAATACTATGCCAACCCATCATCCACAGATAATGATAGGGAAAGTAATTACTTACAACCATTCCGAAATAAAAACTGAAATTGAAGAATTAATTAAAATGGGGAAAGCAAGAGATAACTTTGTTATTGTAAAGGCAATGAAAGAAATTGTCCCTGATTTCATCAGTCAAAATTCCGTTTATTGCGTTTTAGATATCCCAAGAAGTATTGACAATTACAACAAACAAGGAAAACCCGTAAAAATTAATGGCTCAAAAGTAAAGGAACACCTAAGCTCAAACTAAGGAATTGTTAACCCAACTTGAAAACACGCAGACCTAAACGTTTCATAATCACCGCATAGCGTTTTCATTTTTTCTGTAATGGTTTTCCAATTGTAATTTATATTATTTTCTTTTAGCGTTCTTCTAATATAATTTACAACTTGATACGCC
>NBLH01000286.1 GCA_002084525.1 Bacteroidetes bacterium 4572_117
AGGCGGTTCAGCTTCCTTTGATTTTAGTAAAATTCAAATAAATGACGGGAACAATAAATATGATCACAATTTTATTGAGTTGGGTTTTGAACCTACAATTGCCTTTTTTATTTCAAACAAAATAAGTGCAGGTGTTTCAATTTCAAGTTATCAGTACTTTATCATAGAAATAGAAAGGGAGTCAATTGATGTAAACTATAGTGAAATATATTTATCGGGCTTTATTAGGTATTATCCTGTTTCAAAATTCTTTTTTAATATAACCCTTGATAATGTATTTGAAATCGAAAATAAATTAAATTTTGCTTTTATCTTTTATGTTTATCATAAATAAAACTAAATAAATCAATTATGAAAAAATCACTTTTTAATTTATTATTGCTTTTTCTTCCTATTGTTACATTAGCTCAAATAGTGGAAATGGAAGATGTTAATATTGTGGCAGAGTGCTGGAATTCGGATAAGATTCGTTGGCACACATTTCAAGATTATAAAATATCTAATTTAAACACAAACAGCGAATATATAATAATGCCATATTATGATTTTACATCTTCACTTAGGAGTGAATATATGAATTTTCATATTGCCGGTCATCCTGATTTAGTGTATGTTGGGTTAGAACCATTCACATCTCGACCAATTTATAGATACATTGGGACAAGATGGTTTTTATTATGTTCAAGTCCGAAATGGGAAAGATGTTGCCAAAAAACAATTTATGGTGAAGCACAATTGACGTTTTTCTAAAAGTTTAAAAAAACAAACCATTAACTATGTTTTGGGTTGGTATCGCAATTAATTCATTTAAAACAGCTTATTATGAAAAAAATAAAATTTTAAAAATAACGAATTTAACAAATAGCGATAAATATTTAAAACATCATGAAATAAATTTGAATAATTTCTTTCGAGTAATTCAACTTAATCTGTCAGAAGGTAGATTGGATTATGGAAAACCATTTGAACATATTTTTTGTGAATATATTGGAGGAGTAAAAATACCAGGACACAATAATGTGAAAATTGAAATACCATGGTTATGGAACAAAAATCAAAATTATCAACATATAGGATGTCCAAATGAAAGTTATCATGCTAATACAGATACTTTGCCAGCAGGAAATTACTCAACTTCATTTTTAAGTTCATTTATTATTGATAATATGGAAACGGAAGAAAAATATTTTGAAATTAAATTCACCGTAAAATAAAAAAAAATATGAAAAGATATTAAAAACCCGCTTAGCGGCTCTTTAGGCTAATTTTTAGTTTTTACCGGACTCATTAATACTTCCAAACTTATTTTATAAAAAGTAGCTTAGTTATATTTACAAACTACGTGAAGGTATATAGGTACGCCCTACACATGATTTTATCATAGAACAGGGTATAAATATTCTATTTTATAAACAAATAAAAAAAATTATTATATGAACCCAATAACTAAAATTTTATTCCTATGCGGAATAATTGTGCTTGCCACTTTTGGCTGTGAGAAAGAAAATATAGAAGCAATTGAGTTACAGGTAGAATTGGTAAATAAAAATAATGAAATAATAGATGGTTTTGAGCAGGGTGATACTATCTTTTTTAATTTTTATCTTATTAACAATACTGCACAAGAAATAAGTTATTTGGATCCTTGTAATGAGTTTGCCGAATTCTTTACAATATATAAAGAAAATACTGATAATGGAAAATATCAACATATAGGTAATCCGAGTTTTGTTTGTACTACACAATGTTTTTATAAGAAGATAAAAAATACTGAAAAAAAATTCATAAATTACATAACGATGCTCAGTAATGACGCAAGTTGGTGGCCTGAAATGATTCCCGGGAACTATTATGTTGGTGATACATTAAATCTTTCCATAGATAATGAAAGACATATATTTGAATCAAAAATATATTTTACAATTAAATAATTTGAAAACCATGAAAAAGTTATTTTTAAATATTAGTTTAATTTTCTTGTACTACTCAGTAAGTGCTCAAGTCGAAATTTACCAGATTTCACCCAGTTCAATTGAATCAATTTTACAAGACCAATTAAAAAACACACCTATTTATAGAAATTTTGGAATTTGATTATAAATGGATTGATGAAGAAGATAAAAATAATAATAAAAGATGGTTTTTATTATGTTCAAGTCCGAAATGGGAAAGATGTTGAACAAAAGCAGCTTATTGTTAAACATAATTGATGCTTTGCATCAAATAATAATGAAAAAACCAATCTGGCCATTTACTGTCTGATTGGTTTTTATTTACCTAAAAACAATTTTCTGCCGGTATGATAATCAAATAGAGCCTTCAGCTTTAACGAATTGCACAACACGGTATGGTTTGTCATTCCAATACGCAGGCTGGCGAAGAAAGGATTCCATGCTGTTTCCCACTGCTGTTCTTTAAAGTAAAGTGTTACTTTCTTAATAACAGGAGATTCCTTCGTTTCACTCGGAATGACGAACCCTTTTTGAGTTTTTTTATCATTCTTTTACTTTGCTTTTAAGTAGTCAATTGCAACTTTAACAAATTCGTGAGCATCGTTAACAATATCTTTGGCCAAATCAATTTCAATGCCTTTGCCAATTTCATAATCACCTACAATTCGTTGATTTAGTGCTTTTGATAAGATATTGTTATATTTTTTTTCAAAAATGCTTGTTTTAATAAAGTGTTTCCCAAACATCATAATAACCCCCTGATGTGTACGTGCATTAATTCCTATATTGAACAATAATGCTTTAACCATGTAATACATTGCATAATATGCTCGTGAAACTGCTGATTCTGAGCTGTTATTAGTTATTAGTAAATCTGCATCATCCAAGTATATTTTTGCTTTATTGATGAATAATCCAATTGTTTCATTCATATAATGATCCCTTCTTTATTAATATTTTGATATAATGGGTTTTTCATAAAGTTAAATTGTTTTTTTGTTGTGGCAATTACAGAAAAATAGATTTCGCTTGCGAGTGAAAAATCAGATACAACCTCATTCATAAATACATTTTCGTGATAGGGAGATTTCATTTTATTTAATATTAATAATAAATCAATATCTGATTCATCATGAACATTGCCATGTGCATATGAACCAAATAAGATTATTTGTAACATATTATCACCATAAAGTTTTTGTAATTTGTTTTTTAATGTTTCGATCAAAGGTTTTATATTTCGTGCCGATTCAGGTAATGTTGTTTTCATGTGTCTGCATTATTGTTTAACTTTTTATAGTATTACTACAAAAATACAATATCAAAAATAAAAAAGCAAGTCATTCATTTCTTTGTAAAACCTCTTTTGGGTCTTTTAGCTTGCCATAAGCACTAAGTGCTATTTAATGTTGCTTACGCACTCGTGCAGGTCTCTTCCAATATGCAGGTTGCTTAAAAGATAAATATACAATTAATTTTGTTTGGGTATTTAGGAACTGTAAACAAATAACTACTACTTTTATCGTTATTAATTTGTCCTTTTACTGCTTCAAAAAAACTCTTAAATAGTTCACTATTTGCGACTTATTTTGATTTGTAAAAGAACAAATAATTTAGATAAAAGAAGCATTAATTCATTTACAGTTCCTTAATCCTCCAGTGTTACCTGATAATTCCTACTTGCTATTCTTCCTCCTATTCAATTCAGTTTCAATCAGCTGCAACTCCCTGCTTGATTGGCCTTTTACCGATGTGTTTTCTTCGGCCCTGCGTAAAAGGTAAGGCAACACATAGTTAACGGGCCCGTAAGGAACATATTTTGCTACATTATAACCTGCTTCGGCTAGATTAAAACTGATATTGTCGCTCATCCCATAAAGTTGTGAAAACCAAAACCTTACATCGTTTTTGGCAATACCTTTTTCTTCCATTAATTCAGCCATATAAACTGAGCTGTATTCATTATGTGTACCATTAAAAATGGTGATATTATCGATGTTTTCAACGCAAAATTTTAAAGCAAGGTTATAGTCCCTGTCTGTACTTTCTTTGTCAGGCTGTATAGGGTCTTTGTATCCTTTTTCAGCTGCACGGGCACGTTCTTTTTCCATATATGCTCCCCGTACAAATTTGGCCCCCAAAAAGTAGCTGCCTTCGGTAGCTGCTTTATGTGCTTGTTTTAATATGTCTAACCTATCCCAACGGTACATCTGATATGTATTAAAAACAATGGCTTTTTCTTTGTTGTATTTTTCCATCATTTCGGTAACAACCACATCAAAAATATTTTGGAACCAAGTATCTTCTGCATCAACAAGGATTGGGATATCGGCTTCAAAAGCAGTTTTGCAAAGGGTATTTATCCGGTCTTTAAATTTTTGGACTTCAGATTTTTCTATTTCATTTAATTCAATACCTTCACTGGCTTTTTCTAACACAATGCTTTTTCCAAAAGCAGTAGGTTTAAAAACAGCAAAAGGGATATTGGGGGTTTGCCCGGCATTTTTTATAGACCTTATAGTTTCGTCCAATGCCTTTTCAATATCTTTATCATCGTCTTTTCCTTCAACAGAATAATCTAAAATTGCTTTTACATTATGTTTACCAAGTTTTTCTACATTAGTTTTGCATTTTGTAATTGTCTCCCCACCAACAAAATGCGAATATAATGTTGGTTTTGCTGCCCATCCTACAGGAAAATGGATACCCAAAGCAATTTTTGTTAAACTGTTACCTATTTTTACCAACGAGGCACTTCCCATTACCTTGAATAAGAGATATGCTTTTTTTAAACCTGCATTCGATTTACTTTTGAAAGCAATTTCTGTATTATCAAATTTTAAATTTAATTTGTTTTGTGATGAATTATCTGACATAATTATAATATTTATTTGTTTAAAAACCTTTGAATAAAAAACTGTTTTGTAATTTTGGCAGCGAAATTATAAAAAATAAACTTATAAAACTCAAAATGTCGACACTACAATTAAGATCAGAAGTTATTTTTATCAATAAAATTATTGATTTGCAAGGCATACTGTATGAGTACAATAAGCAAAATGTTTTTATTTTAGTAGATGAAAACACCAAAAAGGATTGTTACCCCCTAATAAGCAAATATTTGCCGCAAAACATTAATCTTATAGAGATAAAAAGCGGTGAAGAAAATAAAAACATTGAAACAGTTAAATTAATATGGGAGGCCTTAAGCAAAAACGGGGCAGACCGTAAATCTTTATTAATAAATCTTGGCGGTGGTGTTATTGGTGATATGGGCGGATTTGCAGCATCTACTTTTAAACGGGGTATAAAATTCATCAATTTACCAACTACTTTATTATCACAGGTTGACGCATCTGTTGGTGGGAAAACAGGTTTTGATTTTTTGGGTTTGAAAAACGAAATTGGCTGTTTTAGTGCCCCTGAAAAAGTAATAATTTACCCGGGTTTTTTAAAAACACTTGATGCCGACAATATATTATCGGGTTTTGCCGAAATGATAAAACATGCTTTGATTTTTGATGCCGGGCATTACGAAAAATTGAAAGAGCTAAATTTAAACAAGGATGAAATAAACTATGATAAATTGTTCGGTTTGATAAAAAAATCTGTTCAAATTAAAGAACATTTTGTTAAAAACGACCCATTTGAAGC
>NBLH01000086.1 GCA_002084525.1 Bacteroidetes bacterium 4572_117
AATTAAGCTTTAAAAATAAATAAACAAAGCCTATAATTCGATAACAATGATTAGTATTTGTTAGCATAGCTTTGCTACAAACAAAAATAAGAACGCTGATAACACGGATTTAACAGATTTACGCAGATTTTTATTAGTCTTGAAATACTCTGATACTCAAAGGATTCCGTAAAACATTGTTTTTTTAGCAAAGTTTTACAACATAATATTAAAATGGGTTAATGTAATAAAAAGCCATTCCACTTTTGGGATGGCTTTTTTATTTTAATTAAAAAATTGTATTTTTACTTTTTAATCAACACTTTTCATATTAAAATATACAAATAATTTAGTCAAGCTACTAAATTAACTGAAATAAAAACCTTTAACCAAAAGCCTATTATACTATGAGTGAATCAATTATTAATGCCCTGGTTCATCTTTTTTCAATTATTTCAACCTTTTCTGGTGCAACTATTTCTGATAAAGCCAGAGAAATAGTTTATGATTATTTAAGAAAACAATTAAACAAACAGCAAACAGAGGAATATCTACAGTTATTTGATAATTATCTTGAATTTTACCAAAGGGACAAACAGAAACCAACTAGTGAAAAAGCCAGGAAACGAGGTTCGTTAAGTGCCGTAAAAGTGCTTAAAATATGCCGACAGATTAATGAAAACCTTCACCAACGCGATAAGTTTATTGTGCTGCTCAGGTTAATTGAGTTTGTAAATGAGGACGAGGTGATAAACGATGCTGAATTAGATTTTATCACAACCGTAGCAGAATCGTTCAATATTCCCGAGAATGAATTTGGCAATATTATGTCGCTTGTTACTAACAATATAGTTGACATCAAAGAAAAAGAAAATGTATTGATTATTTCGAGTGTTAATGCAGTTAATGATTCAGACGGGGTTTGGTTTGATGATAACAGACCTTTAAAAGACGACGAACACAAGTATTTACGAAATGAGAATTTAGATGGCCAGATTGTAGTACTTAGGGTGAAAAGTGATGAAATCTATTTTTTTATTTATATAGGTAACAGTGTTTTATACCATCAAGGAAACAATATTGTGCCAGGTTCGGGGAGTGTGCTTGAACATGGGTCGATAATAAAAGGGCCAAAAATTTTGCCAATTTATTATAGCGATATTACTGGTAAGTTTCTTCAATCGCCAACAAAAAATAAAATAAAATTTAAAGCAGAAGATATTAACTTCCGGTTTAAAAACAGCAAAAATGGCATCCAAAACTTCACTTTTTCAGAAGAGTCGGGCCAAATGATTGGTATTATGGGAGGAAGCGGTGTTGGGAAATCTACCTTATTATCGGTATTAAATGGCAAACTAGCTGTTAATTCCGGCGAAATTACTATTAATGGGTTTGACCTAATAAAAGACAAAATAGATATAAAAGGGGTTATTGGATATGTTCCGCAAGATGATTTATTAATTGAAGAACTCACTGTTAATCAAAATTTGTATTATAATGCCAAATTATGTTTTAGCCACTTTTCTGAAAGCCAAATAAACGAAACAGTTGATAAAGCCTTAAAAGATTTGGATTTGTTCGATATTAAAGACCTTAAAGTAGGAAACCCGTTAAAAAAATATATTAGTGGCGGGCAACGAAAGCGGTTAAATGTTGCGCTCGAACTAATAAGGGAACCTTCGATCCTATTTATTGATGAACCCACATCTGGACTATCATCGACTGATTCTGAGATGGTAATGTTATTATTGCGACAACAGGCAACAAAAGGCAAGTTGGTTATTGTTAATATCCATCAACCATCGTCAGATATATATAAATTATTTGATAAGCTATGGGTAATAGATAAGCATGGTTATATTATTTATAAAGGCAACCCTATTGATGCTATTACATATTTTAAAAAAATTGCTGAACATATAAATGCCGAGGAAAACGAATGCCCTGCTTGTGGAAATGTAAACCCTGAACAAATCCTGGAAATTGTTGAAGCAAAGGTTGTTGATGAATATGGGAAATATACACGTATCAGGAAAAAAACATCGAAAGAGTGGTATAATATTTCAGAAGAATTACTACCGCCTGTACCTAAAGAACAAAAAAAAACAACAATCCTACCAAGAAACCAGTTTAGTATCCCAAGTTTAACAAAGCAATTTGAGATATTCGCAATAAGGAACATTATATCGAAATTAACAAACAGGCAATATTTACTTATTAACTTTTTGGAGGCTCCGATATTGGCATTTATACTTGCCTATTTTACAAAATATATTGTTAATGGCGAATACATATTTGCAGATAATAAAAACTTGCCGGTATACCTTTTCATGAGCATTGTTGTTTCGTTATTTATTGGGATAACAGTAAGTGCCCAGGAAATTATAAAGGATAGAAATATTCTGGAGAGGGAATCTTTTCTAGAACTCAGCCATTTCAGCTACATTAATTCAAAAATTGCGGTATTGTTCTTAATGTCTGCAATTCAAATGGTTAGCTTTATCATTATAGGTAATTGGGTATTAGAAATAGAAGGGATGTTTTTTAGTTACTGGATGATATTGTTTTCAACGGCAGCCATGTCAAATTTGATAGGTTTGAATATTTCATCCGCCTTTAACTCGGTTGTTAATATTTACATATTGATACCTTTTATACTTGTTCCACAACTTTTACTTGGTGGGGCAATGGTACAGTTTGATGATTTACATGAAAATATAAGTTCAAGGAAATATGTACCTGTTATAGGCGACCTGATGGTATCGAGATGGGCTTATGAGGCAATGGCTGTTGAACAGTTTAAGAACAATGATTTTGAAAAAATATTTTTTGAAATTGAAAAGGAAAAAAGCCGATATGTATATAAATCTGCGTATCTAATTTCTGATCTTAAAACCAGGCTGGATAAGGTTATAACCATGATAAAAAAGGGACAAAAAGCTGGCCTGAAACAACAACTACAACTAATTGAATATGAGATTAATAAAATATCAAAAGACCCTATAATCAAAAGTATTCCAAAGCCACTTGTTATTGATATTAATAATTTAGATTTATATAAAGAATCGGCAAATGCTACGCTAAGCTATTTAGACAGCGCAAAGAAAATTTTTAATGTACATTCGATAAAAGCCGGGGCTAAAAGAGATTCGATGTTTAATGTATTGGTGAAAAATATTGGTAAAAAAGCTGCGTATACCTTGCAAATAAATAATCAGAACAATAGCCTGTCAGATATCGTACTTAATAAAATGCAGCTTAAAAAAATTATTGAAGAGGATGGGGAGTTAATCCAAAAAAAAGATCCTGTTTTTATGGAAGCATCGTCAAATATTGGCCGTGCCCAATTTTATAGTTCAGAGAAACAACTATTTGGCCATACATTTGATACTTTTTGGTTTAATATGGCGATTATGTGGTTGGGCACTTTTATTCTTTACATAGCATTGTTAGGAAACTGGCTTAAAAACTTATTCTTGCATTTTGAAAACTTAAAATTTAGAAAGCATGCAAAATGAATTTTAAGCACCAGTGCTTTTTTATATGTAAACCCTGAGTAGTATAAGTAATTGATATTCTTTCAAATATCAAATTTGAATTTACAATTAATTTTTAACAGGTGCTTAAATAAGGTTTTTAAGAAAATCAAATAGAACTAAAATCAACAACAGTTTCTATTTTTTGCTCAGGATAAAGTTGTCCGGCAACTGGAGGCATTGAATTATAAACCCAATTTATATCAATGCTACCCAAACTTATTCCCCTATGCTTTTTAAATCCTTTAAATATCCCCCTTACAAGTACATCTTTCATATCAATTGAAAGTGCAAAAACAGTAAGTTCTGAACCTGATTTTATTGTAAGCAACTCATTACCATATACTTGAGGATTAAAAACCAGTCGCCTGCTGTCAGCTGCCTGACATTGTAAAAGTGGGATGAGCGTTGGGAAGCCATCAGCTGAAACATAAGACAAAAATTTTAAGGTGTCAAGTTTATTGAAAAATGTTTCAGTCCAATTATTCATTATCTGATCTTTAATTTTTGTAACAGCCGCAGGCTTTGCAATTTTTGTCAATATCGCAGAAAAAGCAATTCCGGCAACGGGCAGGCTTTGTTGTTCTGTAGTTTCAATAAGTTCCATGTAGTGGATGGTATGTATCCCAAAATATGAATTATATCGCCACATAGGTAATTTGTTGAATTTTATATATTCTTCGCCCTCTTTTTTTTCATATTTCCACAAAGCTTTACCCCGCCAAAGTTTTCTTTGTAAATTCATAATAAGGAAAGCCGTTTTTGGGTTGTTTTTGACATTTTCTTTGCTTAAGCCTTCTGAAAACTGCCCCCAAACAAGTTCTTTAGGGCTTTTTGCCTGTAAAGTTGAAATCATTGTTATATGGGCCTGGCTTTTCTCATTGACAGTTGCAAGCAAGCCAATTTTGTTTTCCGGTTCAAATGCTTTTATATCTGAATGGTTGAATTCGTTTTTTGTTATCATCTTATCTAAATTGTTAAATTGTTAAATTGTTATATTATTTCATTGCTTCATTGCTTTGCGTCATTGAATTATTTGGTTATCTGTTTATTTGGTAAATGTTCCATTTAATCATTACATCATTGTATCATTTAATCATTGACCACTTAATAACTACCAAAAAATCAAGCATTATCCAACAATCATCACATAATTTTAGTTTAAGCTCTTAATCCAGCAAACCGGTAATTTTACAATAATCAACAGGAGCTGGCTCATTACTTTTATCTGTTTTATATTGTTTTTCTGCTTTTAACGAACCTGTACTTTCTATTATTTCAGGGTTTACACCTGATTTTTTTGCAAGTGCTAAAAGGTGTTCCATTACTGAAGGTTCAAGTAATTTATAGTTTTCAAAATCCCATATTTTGCCCAATCGTTCATATTTATCGTTACATAAATTATTAAATGCACACAGCTCCCATTTTGTTGCTTGAATTGAATTTGCTGCAATAAATTTACCTATTCCGGTTATATTTTCATCTGTTGCAGTTGCATCAGGTATAATTGGAGTTCTTACCCATAATTTTTTATTGCTATTTTTAACATATTCAGACACATACAAGAGATTTTCAAGAATCAATTTATTTGATTTTCCTGTAAACTCTGTATGTTTTCCGGGGTCTATCAGCTTTATATCAAACAGTACCAAATCAGTATACTGAAGAATTTTTTTATATGATTCTTTTGAGCTGAAACCGCAAGTATCAATGGCCGTATGAATACCCTTTCCCTTAAGCTTTTTTAATAATTCAAAAGTAAAATCGGTTTGTAAGGCCGGTTCGCCACCCGATACCGTTACACCTCCATTTGATTTCTCAAAATATGAACGATCTTTAAGTACCTCTTCTACTAATTCATCAACCCCGGTGTCCTGACCCAATATTTCCAATGCAGCAGAAGGGCACTCTTCTGCACATTCTCCACATGCAATACAATTATCCCTATTTATTTGCATTCCATTTTCAGTTAAAGATAGCCCATTGTAAGAACAAGTATTAATACAAATTTTGCACGAAATACAATTTGGTTTTAACCATTGAAGCTCTGGCTTAAACGATATACTTTCCGGATTATGGCACCATGTACAAGATAAACCACAGCCCTTCATAAAAACACTTGTCCTGATTCCGGGGCCGTCTTCGGTAGACATCCGCTGTATTTCTAGTATTTTACCTTTTATATTTATATTATTTTTGGACAATTTGATTAGATGTTTTGGTTCAAATTCGAAAGTCATCAGATGACTTAATTATTAATCGATAAAGAGTCATCCGATAACTGTGGATATTTTATGGTTTTAAAATTTTTCATGGCTGACCCTTGCAATAATTTCATCTTGCAATTCCCTGCCAATTGCTGTAAAATAAGCATTATAGCCTGTAACCCGTACAAGCAAATGCCGATAATTTTGTGGGTGTTTTTGTGCATCTTTTAACATATCTGGGTCAAGTATATTAATTTGAAGAGCCGTACCACCGTTTTCCACATATCCTTTTAAAAATGCTATAAACTTCTCTTTGTGAGCATTATCTGCAAGTAACGAAGGGTTAAAAGTAATAGTGTGGCTTGCCCCGTTTGGAAGCAAATTCACAAAATCGCCCCAATCACCTTTGTCTTTTTTACCGCCCAAAACCTTACCTACCGAGTTAGTGTTTGAGGTAGGCCCATTTATATCTGCTCCGTTTGAAGGGCATATTGCATTTGATAAAAATGTCCCTTTTGCCCTTCCATTGGCACTTGCTGAAAGAACAAATCCATCGCCGACCCAGTAATTCCAACTGAGCATTCCCGGCCTGAATTGCCTTTTGGTTGAAATTGTTTTGTGTTTCCATGTTTCTTCTGTCCAGATTTTCATAACATATTTGCCCATGGCATCAGCTTCATTATCATCACGACCGTATTTTGGTGCCCGATTTTTTGCCCTTGCCTGTAATACTTCAAAACCAGACCAATTTGCCTTTAGGGCTTCAATTAGCTCTTTCATCGATACGGTTTTCTTGTCAAAAACCAAGTATTTTATCGCCAAAAGGGAATCAACAGTAGTTGCGTAAGTAACTGCCTCTATTGTTGTGAAACTTATTTCTGCCCCTCCCTGTGTAATATCGAGCCCTTTTTCGGCACAACCCTTTACAAGACATGAGAGATACGGTGTTGGTGCAAATTTTGCCCTAATTGATTCAGAAACTTCATATAGGTTCACACATTTATCGACAATATATTTTGTTTGCTTTTCATAAGCTGATAAGAACTCTTCCCATGTTTTAAAGTCTTCAGCATTTCCTGTATTAGGGCCATCCTGTTTAATTTTTTCTTTCTTCCCGGTTATTGGGTCAATAAACATTTTTAGATCTTTTCCCCCTGTGAGGGCAAATTCAACGGCTTTCAACAGGTTTAAATTATTATCTACCGTACCGGAACGATCGTTGCCACACATAGTATTTTCTAAACAACCTACGGGTGAATATTCATGGACATTTGAATTATTTATCAACGATTCTAAACCGTTAAATTTGGCTTCGCGCATCATCCCTGCCATTGAACGCTCGTCAAAGTTTAACAAAAATGGTGCGCCCTGGCTTGATGAAATCATATTAACAACAACATTCATTAATTTTGCCGGTGAATCGCGATGCAGCCTTACATTAGGTTTTGGCTCCAATATTGGTGACATTTCGTCGATTACTTCAAGTATCGCATAAGTAAGTTCATTGGTTGCGTCTTTCCCGTCTTTTCCAATTCCTGAAAGGGTAATTAATTGACCATATCCTGCTGTAATACCTTGGTTAGCACCTACACGTATTGTTGCATCGTAAGCAGTATTGGCGTGCATCCAGAAAGTTTTCAATATTTCTTTGCCAAACTCCCTGTCCATTCCGTCAGCAATTGATTTTTCCCAATATGGCAACAAGTATTGATCAAACCTTCCAAACGATACCCCCGGGCCAGGATAATTTTCGTCACTCATTACAAGCATGTGGGTCATCCACAATGATTGAAGCGCTTCCCAAAATGTTTCAGCAGGTTCCCAAGGTACTTTTTCCAAATTTTCTGACATTTGGACAAGCTCTTTTTTCCGCACGGGGTCATTTTCTTTTTCTGCCTTTTGTTTCGCTACTAGGCCATACTTTTTTGCCAATTCTTTGACCACTGTTGCGGCTGTCAACATAGCACGTAATTGTGCCCCTTTTGTACCTGTTTTTTCAAGATCGCTTAGTTTGTCGTACAACGAATCAATTTCGGCATATATCCCTTTCCAACCTATTTTCAAAACCTTATCGTACCCGGGGATTAAATGCCCAGATGTTGCACCGGAATTACCATAACCATGGTTGTGGAACCATTTCATTTTCGCCCTTGCGCCATTTTTTCCGTAAACGAGCTTAGCTCTTTCTTTATTTTCTTGTTTTGTCAGGCACATTGAAGTCATAAGGTTGAACTTTGCACCTGCCAATAAGTCGCCGGGTAAAATTTCCTGTGGCAAATAATTCACTACCGTTTCTTTTAAAAACCATGCCTTCCTTTCGGGAATACTCTGTGAGAAAAAGTCTTTGGGTATATCAACTTTTTTTGCAGCCTGCTTTATCGAAAAAGTAAATGTCTCTAAAAAAGCATAGGTTTCAGGTACAATATAATATGTCAGTTCTTCATACTGGATATCCCAATTTGTACCGGTTGTCCATGCAGAGTATTCATTATTCCATTTTCGTCCGGTTCCAGTAAAATAATAATCCCTTAACCATTTAATCCTTTTGCTTAGTTTCGATGGTTCTTTCATTGTTATTGTTGTGGTATTTTCGTTCATGATTATACGTTTTTATTAATTACCCGTTCAAGATGTTCTGCCCCATGATTTAAAAGTTCTGTCATTATTTTCTTAGAATCGTCTTTATCCTTTCGTTTTATTGCCGCATATAATTCGTTGTGATAATTAAAAACTGTTTCGCTAACCGAAGTGTCTGAATAAAACAACTCTACCAAATGCAGGTATATTTGTTTAAAAGAATTTAACAGCAAGGGATAGAAAAAATTCCCTGAAGCTTCCATTATTAAAAAATGAAACTTAAAATCAAGTTTTGCAATTTCTTGGGGGTTTACTTGACTTTCTTTTTTTTCTTCAAAAATAATATCAGATAATTCTTTTAAATGCTCTTTTGTCCTATTTATTGATGACAAACCTGCTGCCTCTGTTTCAAAAAGTAAGCGGATGTCAATAATATCTTGCTGTATATCAGGCCTTAATTTTAATCCATGATAATTAACAAGCGGTAGTAAAATTGAAAGGGAGCCTTCTTTTTTGAAATCATTTACAATAGCCCCTGTTTGCGGCTTTATTGTAATTAGTTCTTTAGCAGACTATCCGTTTTTATTGGTTCTAACAATTCAATCATATCATGTTCCGGTTGCTGGTAATACCAGTACAAATATACAAGATTATTTTGTAAAAGCAAAAAACCAATTAAAAAAAATATAATACTCCGTTAAACTTTAGTTCCACAACCAAGCAGGGGTCTAAAAAGTGAGTTTTAAGGCTAAACTCATTTATTTTGGGTTAAAACTGTTTGGTTACAGCCAGAATTTTGCAACTGGCGGGTTAACCCGTCAGTTTATCAACAGATTCAACCCAACACCAACTATTTATGGGTTGATGTCCATGGATTAGTGTTTTTTTCTTTAAAACTTTTGCATCCCAATCAAATTTCCTTTTCCATAACATGGCAATTTTGTCTTTGAAAGGCTTTTTTGCTTCGTAATTAAAATTGGCATGAACTAAAAAAAAGTTATCTAATTCGTAATAAAAGGGTAAGCTATTTAAAAAAATACGGTGTTTCTTCCTTAATTTTCCATTTTTGAGCATATTTGGGCTGCGCCGCATTAGCCAAGCCAATATTTCTTTACTGTCATTTGTTTCGGTATCTAAAAGTATTTGTTCATGATTTCCCCGTAAAGGATAAATAGCATAACCCTTTTTTATCAGTTCCATTATGTAATTAAGGCTTTTTTTGCTTTCAGGGCCTTTGTCGATATAATCGCCCAATAAAAAAAGTTGGTCGTTTTTGTTCAGTTGTATTTTTTTCTCAAGCAAACATTTAAATGTTGCATAACATGCATGGATATCACCAACAACAAACCTACGCCCTTTAGTAGGGGCTTTTATTTTATTTTCTCGATAAAATTGTTTTAACATGAATATTATTTTTCGTAATCAACAACTGTTGTTGCCGACGCATATTCCTTAATTTTTTTTAGTACCATCTGGTGTTCTTCATGTACCCTGTATATTTCCAAAGTATCAAGAGACTCAAAAGTGGAAACAAGGACAAGGTCAAATGCATTAGGTGATTTGCTTACGTTTAGCCCTATTGTATATGATTTAATTTCTTTAATTTTGGCAGGTAATTTTTCTAATAAGCTTTTTAGTTCGCTTGCTTTGTTTAGTTTTGTTTCAGATTTATCAGTATCTGCAATTTTTATCATTACAATATGTTCAATCATTTTTTTGTTTATTAAAAAATTTGACATTATTTTTGGAAACCAAACGCTAAAATAATAAAATTATGCTTGTAATTGGAATTGCCGGTGGAACCGGATCATTTACCAGTTGGCGAAGTGGCGGTTTTATCACAGGACTCCTACTATAAAGATAATAGCCACCTGCCCCTTGAAAAAAGACAGGAAATTAACTTTGACCACCCACAAGCCCTTGAATTTGAGCTTATTATAAAACATTTAAAGGCACTAAAAAACGGTGAAAGTATTGAAGAACCAATGTATTCTTATCTAACTTGCACACGTTCAGAAGAAACAAAAATGGTTAAACCAAAAAAAGTTGTAATTTTAGAAGGGATTTTAATACTTACCAACAAAGCTCTTCGTGATTTGTTTGATATAAAAGTGTTCGTCCATGCCGATGCAGACGACCGTTTAAATCGAGTAATAAAACGTGACATTGTAGAACGTGGGCGATCTGTTGAAAAAGTACTTGAGCGTTATGATAAATCTGTAAAACCTATGCACCTGCAATTTATTGAACC
>NBLH01000008.1 GCA_002084525.1 Bacteroidetes bacterium 4572_117
TAAACTTGCGATTTATTTTTACAGACTAATAATTTTTGTGAGTTCAGAATATATTTCTAACTTTCAGGATAAATACCCAAATTATTTAATTTCTTTTATACTTTGTAGCCAAAGTTCTAAAGAGATTAAATTTATAATAAATTTATCTAATGAAAAGTTAAACAAAAAAGTTTTTTTATTTTTGAACGATGATTTATTTTCTATAAATAGATTAATAAGCTTATTTAATTCCTTTTCGTTAAAAAGCTCTTTTAATTTCATTTTATCATAACTTAGGGTTTCTAAAAGAAAATCTTTATGGTGTTTTCTTAAGGAATTAGGATAATTTACCAAGTTGGGGTCTGGAAATAATGGTTTTTTAATAATGGCGTTTGAAAGTTTGTTTGTCAATAATTTCAAATACTTTACTATCCTTCCGGTATTGTAGTAAGGTAGTTTCCCTAAGTAGTCGCTGTTTTGTTCTATAATAAACTCTTGAAGCGATGCATTTGTACGTTCATTAATCCCCATAAACTTAATTTGTTGTAGTAAGTCTTTATGGAAAAACGACCCGATTACTTTAAAATGTTTTCCTATTACTTTCAATGAATTGCTTGCCACATTAGCTCCATATGCACTAAATAAAAAATATTGTACGTAATCAATTGCTTTCTCAGCCCCATTTGCTTTTAATAACTCTTTTCTAATTGATTTTTTTATTTGTCCATTAATTTCATCAATGCTAACATTTTTAAAAAGCTTGTTATAATAATTGCTTAGGTCAGTTTTAAAATTAAGCACACTAGGTATATTATTTACGATAAATTCAGATATATTGCCAATATCCATTGAGTTAGGAGCTCTATTGCCTATTGGGTGGTTTCGATATAATTGGTTTCCTAAAACCCCTGACAAAAAAACATCAGCATTGTTTTCTTCTTTTTCTATGGATTCGAAAGTATGGATATAATCAAAAAAAACATTCAGCCCATTAAAGTCCTCTTTATTTGAAGCAACTTTTGATACAAGATTTTTAAACCACTCTTCATCAAGATCGTAGAAATTATGGGAAAGTTTAAGTTTTGAGGTTGCTTTTTTGGCAAGCACTACATCTGAATGATATCGTGGGCCATGCGTATAAGTCTTTATTTTATCCAAACCACCAGCATTGTTGAGATAAGTTGAGAGTATTGTCCGTGTATCGCGCCCCCCGGTAAATGGTAAAGATACTTTATCACTAATGTTTAATGCTTTTTGATGATAGCTGTTGAAAATTTCACGAAATTTTTCATTTGAAATTTTGTTGCTTTCTGCTAATTCTAGTAAATTCCAATAAGTTTGTTTTTTCTCAATAAGATTTATGTCGACTTTATATTTTTGCGCCCCTTCAAATTGGAATATCCCTTTTATGTGGGTTTTATTTCCAATTCTATATCCAAAATTAAGATATTCGATAATACTTTCATAATTAAGCTCAGCACTGCCCAAACTTGTAATAATTTTCTGGATATTATCAGATATTAAAAAGTAGTCTTCACATTTGTAATAAAAAAAGCTATATACTCCATATCTGTCAGTAATAATATAACTCTTGTTTTGGGTTTTATCAATAATAATAATTGAGTATAATCCATCAATCTGATCTGTAAAATCTAGTTTTTCATTTAAATATAAATTAAAAACATCTTCAGCACCTACCCAATTATCTGAATTTACACTGTATGGATAGCCATATACAAAAACAATTGTGTTTTCGTTTTCAAAAATATCGTAATCTTTTTGTTCTTTGTTGAAATCGATTTTTATATTAGCGAAGTTATTCTTTGGTAATTTTACAAACATAGACAATTTTTTTAGGCAGATAAAAGAAATATTTATTTATTGCAAAAATAAAAAAAATGCAGGGATAAATTAGAATTTATATGCAATATTTATTAATAAAACGTGTGATAGATATCAATAACTGTCTATTTGTATTATATTGTTTACTTTATTAGAATTTATCCTTACAACATTTATCTTTAATTGGTAATTACCTTATTGGTATTATAACACTTAATTTATTTATTTAAGCAAATTACAATAAGAATATTTTGCCTTCAGAATTAATTTACATAAATTACTGAAGTTGGTTTAAGTGTACCTCGATATAGTAATTTTTACGCATTTTACAATTAAGTCATTTAAAAGAGTTGATTATTCCATTACTTTTTTCTATCTTTATCAAAAGGTAATGGTTAATTATGATTTGGCGTTAATTGGTTTGATTATCAGGGGGTTATTGGCTTTATTTTGTTGTTGACATAAAGAATTATATCTAATTTATGTGAAAAGTTTATTTGGCAAGTAGTTGAATTACCCTAAATTTCAACTAGCGTTAACACTAAAAGTAAAATATACAGGTATTTTAACGGAACACATATTTTGTAAAATAATAATTAGTGAAAAATAAGGACTAAATATACTATGCATGAAAATGTATAATATATTTAGGTTTTATTAATTTAGAGAAAAATCATGTTCAAATAAAAATATAACCCATTCATCAAAGAATTTATATCATATATAATAAGCTTAAAATTAAAAGTTAAAATGTTTCTATTTTGCTTTTCAAAAAAAAGAATATTTTATAAGTTTTAGCTTTAGAAAATTTGTGTAATACAATGTATTATAGATAGAAAGAAAAATTAAAATTATTTATTAGTATTCAAATTAATCAAAAAATATCGTAAATGAAAGTAGTAATTCTTGCAGGAGGCTATGGGTCAAGATTGGGCTCATTATCAGAATTAATCCCAAAGCCTATGATTGATGTTGGTGGCCGGCCAATAATATGGCATATTATGAAAACATATGCCCATTATGGTTATACCGATTTTGTAATTGCCCTTGGGTACAAAGGCCATGTTATAAAAGATTATTTTTATAATATGAAACATAGGAACAATGATTTTTCGGTAAATACAAAAACCGGGGATGTTACCTATCATAATTCTGGGTCAGAAGATTGGAATGTTACACTTGTTGATACCGGTTTGGAAACTTTAAAAGGTGGCAGGATTAAACGATTAGAAAAATATCTTGATGACGTTAATATGTTAACCTATGGCGATGGGGTAGCTGATATAAATATTAATGAGTTAGTTGACTATCACAGCAATCATGGAAAGCTTGTAACTTTGTCAGGCGTGCGCCCACCTTCAATGTTTGGTGAAATCATTCAAGATAACGGAAGGGTTATGTCTTTTGAAGAAAAACCACAAACATCAAAAGGTTTTATTAATGGTGGCTATATGGTTTTTAACAAAGAAATATTAAAGGGTTTAACAACGGATAGAAGCTGTGATTTTGAGTTTGGCCCATTAGAGAAACTTGCTACTGAAGGTGAAGTAATGACATTTTTACACGAAGGTTTTTGGGAATGCGCTGATACTGTTCGAGACTTGAATCACTTAAATAAATTGTGGAGTTCAGGCGATGCAAAATGGAAGGTTTGGAAATAATTAAATAATAGAAATATGAAGAAAATTATAGTTACTGGCCATACTGGCTTTATTGGTTCGTTGATGGTACCTTTATTAATTGAAAAAGGGTACGAAGTAGTTGGTATCGATACAAAATATTTTGGTGAAGATTGTGAGTTTTATCCGCCAACAACTGGTTTTAAGGAAATAATTAAAGATACAAGGAACCTTGATGTAAGTGATTTTGAAGGTGCTTATGCAATTTGCCACCTTGCAGCATTATCAAACGACCCACTTGGTGATCTTGACGAGCAATTAACTTTTGATATAAACCATTTGGCTTCGGTAGAAATGGCAAAATTAGCCAAAAAAGCAGGAGTAGAAAAGTATATATATTCATCGTCTTGTAGTTTGTACGGAATAGCCGATGGTGATGTCGCATTAGATGAAAAAGCTGATTTTAACCCAGTTACAGCCTATGCAAAATCAAAAGTTTATTCTGAGCGTGATATTATACCTTTAGCTACTGATGATTTTTCGGTTACTTTTATGCGAAATTCAACAGCTTATGGTATTTCACCTAAATTAAGGTTAGATTTAGTAGTAAATAATTTGGTTGGATGGGCTGTTACAACCGGACAAATTAAAATAATGAGCGATGGTTCGCCTTGGCGCCCATTAGTACATGCCGAAGATATCGCACGTGCTTTTCTTGCGGTAATCGAAGCCCCAAAAGAAAAAGTCAACAGGCAATCATATAATGTTGGGCACACAGATGAAAACTTCCAAATTAGGGATATTGCCAAAATGGTTGGTGAGGTTGTTCCTAACTGTGAGGTAGTTATTACAGGTGAACATGGTGGGGATTCAAGGTCGTATAGGGTGAATTTTGATAAAATTGCCAAAGAACTTAATTTTAAACCTAAATGGACACTTAAAGAAGGGATAAAAGAAGTTTATGAAGCCTACAAGAAGTATGGTATGGATGATGAAAAATTCAATGGTAAGGCTTTTACACGACTTAAAGAATTACAACACCATATGAAAGAGAACAAAATTAATGATAAATTGTTCTGGATTTAATAAAAAGTTCCCCCAACGGGGGAGCTTTTACTGTTATTAAATAAAATTAAGTAAAATAATTATATCCCCGGATGAAAATTACTGAAAAAAAAATAAAAGGCCTTTTCGAAATTCAATTAAGCCCTTTTGAAGATCATCGTGGTTTTTTTATGAGGACTTATGACTCTGGAATATTTATCCAAAAAGGCTTAAATAGAGAGTGGGTTCAGGAAAACCATTCTAGTTCAAACGAAAAAGGGACGGTTAGAGGTTTACACTTTTTAAACATGCCACATACCGATGCCAAATTAATACGCTGTATCAGGGGCGAAATATATGATGTTGTTGTTGATATCCGAAAAAACTCCCCAACTTATGGCGAATGGGTTTCAGTTATTTTATCTGAAAAAAAGAAAAATAGTTTGTTTATCCCAAGGGGTTTTGCCCATGGGTTTTGCACTTTGACAAACCAGTGCGATATTATCTATAAGCATGATAATTTCTATAATAAAGATTTTGATTCAGGTATTTTATGGAATGACAATGATTTAAACATAGATTGGCCAATTAATAATCCGATTTTATCTGAAAGAGATACCAATTTAATGAAATTTAACGAATTTACAAGCAAATTTGGAGGACTAGAAGTTTAATAATACAATTTTAATTACTAGTTTTATAAAATAAATAAAGTATATCCGCTTTGCGGCTTTTTAAACTTGAAAACATACATAAAATGAATGAAAAAGAACTAAGAAAACAGATTTTAGACCTTACAAAAGAATATTACAAGGCAAAATTCCCAAAACAAGAATTTGAAGCTGGCAAATCTATTGTTAGATATGCCGGAAGGGTTTTTGATGAAAAGGAAATCGTTAACCTTGTAGATTCTTCTCTGGATTTTTGGCTTACTGCCGGGCGTTTTGCCGAGGATTTTGAATATGAGTTTGCTAATATGTTTGATGCTACTGATTGTGCATTGGTGAATTCGGGTTCTTCTGCAAATTTGGTTGCAATGTCGGCACTTACATCACCAAAATTAGGAAAACGTAGGGTTAAACCTGGCGATGAGGTTATTACTGTTGCTGCCGGTTTTCCAACAACTGTGGCCCCAATTATACAGAACAATGCCGTACCTGTATTTGTTGATGTAAATCTGGGCAATTATAATATTATGACCGATATGTTGGAGCAGGCAATTTCATCTAAAACTAAAGCAATTTTTATTGCACACACTTTAGGTATACCTTTCGATTTAAAAACTGTTTCAGAGTTTGCCAAAAAGCATAATCTTTGGTTAATTGAAGATAATTGCGATGCACTTGGTAGTAAGTACGATGGAAAACTTACAGGGACATTTGGCGATATAGCTACTTTTTCTTTTTATCCGGCACATCATATCACAATGGGTGAAGGTGGGGCTGTTATTAGTTATAACGAAGAACTTGCAAGGATAATAAAGTCGTTTAGGGATTGGGGTCGTGATTGCTATTGCGCTTCAGGCGAAGATAATACTTGCGGGAAAAGATTTACCCAGCAATTTGGTAAAATGCCGGCAGGATATGATCATAAGTTTATATACTCGCATCTTGGTTACAACCTAAAAGTATCTGATATGCAAGCCGCTGTTGGAATTGAGCAGTTAAAGAAACTACCTGCGTTTATTGAAAAAAGAAAAGAAAATTATAATTTGCTTTTTGAAGGCTTAAAAAAGTTTGAAGATAAGCTTATTTTACCTGTTGCCACAGAAAATAGTGAACCTTCGTGGTTTGGTTTCTTAATTACCGTAAAAGAAGAAGCAGGGGTTTCAAGAAATGATTTGGTTCAGTTTTTAAATCAGAATAAAATTCATACACGCAATTTATTTGCAGGTAATATTGTTAGGCAGCCTGCTTTTGAAAATATTGAAAAACGCATTGTTGGTGATTTGAAAAATACGGATTATATAATGTACAATACTTTCTTTATTGGTTTGTATCCAGGTAATGGAAAAGCTGAAATAGATTATGTTATTAGCAAGTTTGAAGAATTTTTATCATAAAATAATCCGGAGTAATTAGATGGCAGTTGTTAGAAAAATCCCTGTTGAGGTAGTTGAAATAATATCATTTTCTGAAAATGTAAGGCAATACAGGCTAAAACCACTAAAAAGAGGGATTAGGTTTAAACCCGGTCAGTTTTTGCATTTTGCAATCGATGCTTATGATCCTAGTTCTAATTGGCCTGAGTCAAGGGTTTTTTCAATTGCAAATTCGCCTACAAGAACTGAATATATCGATATTTTAGTTTCTAAAATAGGCGAATTTACTTCCAAAATGTTCAATACTTTACAAATTGGCGATGAAGCATGGGTTAAATTACCATATGGTATTTTTAACTTCGATGAGTCTTTAGAAAAAGATACTGTTTTAATTGCCGGTGGAACAGGTGTCAGCCCGTTTATTTCATTTTTGCAGCATGCTATTGACAAGGACCTTAACCCGGCAATTCATTTGAATTATGGGGTACGGAATACAGATATGCTGATAATTCCTGATTTAGTTAAAGAGGCAAAACAAAAATTGCCTAATTTTAATTATAAGATTCATGTCGAAGATGAAATAAATAATAATTTCGGGCTGAAGCTCGAGTCGGGACAATTACCTGTTAGTGAGATAGTTGAAAAGTCTTTAGCTTTGAATGATGCTGTATATTATTTATCGGGGCCTCCCGCTATGATTATTGCTTTTGATAATGAGCTAAAAGCCAAAGGCGTAGCTCAAAACAATATTAAATATGATAATTGGGAATGATTTAGTAATTGGTAATTAGTATATTAGTAATTGGAAAATCTGAAGATACGTTTATAAATTGTATGTAGTGATAAGCACATAGGCTTATCACTGATTCAATACAATAATCCGATGATTTGCGGATAGCAATTTAACAATTTAACAGTAAAACAATATAGAAAGATGAATATAAGATTATTTAAACCAAGTATTGGTCAGGAAGAATTAGACAACATCAAGCAAGTATTTGATAGAGAATGGCTTGGGTTAGGGCCAATGGTTTCGCAATTTGAAAACGAGTGGAACGATTTTGTAGGCTCAAAAATGTCGATAGGGTTAAATTCTGCAACTGCTGCTTTGCATCTGGCATTGATGGCATATAAATTCCCAAAGGGAAAAAAAGTGCTGGTACCTGCAATTACCTTTGCATCTACCGCAACCGCAGTTTTGTATAACGATTTAATTCCTGTATTTGTTGATGTTGAAAGAGATACTTCATCAATGGATTTAGAAGATTTGAAAAAGAAATATACCGGAGATTGTGTAGCTGTAATTCCTGTCCACAATGGTGGTTATCCGGTACCAATGGATAAATTAATGGAAATTGCCAAAGAAAGGAATTTAAAAGTTATTGAAGATTGCGCACATGCCGCAGGAGGCGAATATAAGGGTAAAAAACTTGGTACATGGGGCGATGTTGGTTGTTTCAGTTTTGAAGAAAAAAAATGCATGACTACCGGCGATGGAGGTATGATATGTTCTGATGATGTTGATTTAATTGAACCATTAAAAGCACAACGCTGGGTTGGTATTGATAAAGATACATGGAAAAGGACACAATCTGATGATGCTGAAAATGATGCAATGCACTGGCATTATGAAATTGCTTTGCTTGGTTATAAATATAATATGAATGACGTAGCTGCTGCAATAGGTTTGGCCCAATTGCACAAGCTTGAAGAAATGAATCTGAAAAGGCGCAACATTTTCAAAAAATACATTGATGGGATTGCTGATTTAAAGACAATTAAACCTATTTTCCCTTACGATACGGAAAAAGGGGCTTATTGGTTTTTTGCAATACGTAGTGAGCATAGGGATGAGTTGATTGTTTACTTGAAAAATAAAGGTATCGCCACAGGTGTGCATTTTTACCCATTGCCACTGCAACCATTATTTAAACCTTACAATAACAACTGTAAAGTTGCCGAAGAAATATGGCAAACATTTATAACGCTTCCTTCTCATGTTGATTTAACTGATGAAGAAGTTGATTTTGTAATTAAGGCAATGCAAGAATTTGACGCAGAAAAATAATATTGGTAATTAGTTTATTAGTAATTGGTTATTAGTATAATAGTAATTAAAAATGAACTTTTTAAGGCTGAAGGCCTTATAGCAAAAAGCACAGGGCAACGCCCTGTGTTATAATAATAGAATAAAATTTAGCCCTGAAAGGGCAAAAGCTATATTTTGAAAATTAAATTATAAAATGAGCCCAAAAGTTACAGTATTAATACTCAGTTACAACGGTAAAGAATTGTTAAAAGATTCTGTATCAAGTTATTTAGCTAATGATTACCCAAATTTTGAAGTTGCTGTTATTGACAATGGATCTGTTGATGGAACAAAAGAATTTGTTGAAAAGGAGTTTCCGCAAGCAAAAGTTGTAAGAATTGATGACAACAGGGGTTATTCAGGTGGATTTAATTTTGGTTTAGAATATGCCTTCGATAAAAGCCAATCGAAATATGCAATTATTACCAACAATGATGTTAAAGCTGATCCAAAAGTAATTTCTGAGCTTGTGAAAGTTGCAGAAATGGACGAAAAAAATGCTTTTGTTACAGGTAAGGTTTATTATTTTGATAAGCCAAATACCTTGCAAACTGTTGGTAAAAAAGAAGACCCCATATATTGGAATGGGGGGCATATTGGTAGCAAAGAAGAGGACAAAGGGCAATATGAAGAAGTTGCAGAAAGGTTTTTTGCCGATGACATTTATACTCTGGTAAGTAAAAAAATGTATGATGAGGTTGGTGCGTATGATACAAATTTCTTGTTTCAATCAGAAGAATACGACTGGCAGGCAAGGGCTAAGGAAAAAGGCTATAAAATAATGTATGCGCCCGGTTCTAAAATATGGCATAAGGAAAGTATGACAATTGGGAAACAATCGCCTTTTAAAGCTTTTTTTGATGCTAGAAACCCCATGATAGTTGTTATGAAGTATAAATCGCCTGAATTTTTCAGGAAATATTTCTGGCAGCATTTTAAAATGGACGTTTTTAAAAATTCTTTGGTAAGGATTAAAAAAATGAGGCCCAGAGTTGCATGGAGCATATGGATGGGATTATTTTCAGGACTAAGATGGGGGTTTAAAAACAAAATATTAACAAAAAAACATTTTTTTAGATAACTTGCAAAGTCTTTAAGACTTGGTAAGTTTATTTAGTTGAAAATATAAGTTTAGTTTATTTAGTTGAAAATATAAGTTTAGTTTATTTTGTTGAAAATATAAGTTTAGTTTATTTTGTTGAGGATAAAAAACTTAGCAATGTCCATTCCGATTTTTTCCGGAATTGAAAGAACTTACCAAGTTAATATAAATTTGGACAATGGGAATAAAAAAAATTATACAAAACATATACATTAAATGCCTAATTATTCAATTCAAGTTTCGCAGGATGCTGCTTGGTTTCGATAATGCTAATTTAATGCTTCAGCGAGTTGATAAAAGGGCAATTATTCCAATTCTTAGGGTTGGTGGAGCTCAAATTGCCGACGAGTGTATTTTTAAAACACCTTTATTTATCGATAATGCCAAAGCAACTTATAAAAACTTGAAAATTGGCAAACACGTAAGTATGGGGGCAAATACATATATAGATTTAATGGACGAGGTAATAATTGGGGATTACACCGGCATAGGGCCGGGAGTTAGTTTCCTAACTCATTGGCATGTTGGTGAAGTACCCATGAAAAAATTATTCCCCTATAAAACAGAAAAAATAATTATTGGGGCAAATTGTTTTATCGGTATAAATTCAACAATACTCTATGGGGTTGAACTTGAGGAGTTTACATTAATTGGTTCTCAAACTTTAATTAGCGAAAAGTATAAAACAGGTAGCGTAGTTGCCGGAAATCCTGCAGAAATAACAAATAAATTATCTGAAAAAGTTATAGCCAGATTAGTAAAATAATAACAAATAAAATAATTGGAAATGGAAAAAAAAGAAGCTGTAGAAATAGTTATAAGTGCGGTAAGTGAATATATTGACGATGAGTCGGTACAAATAAGTGAGTCGGCCATATTATTAGGAAACGATGCGGTTGTAGATTCAATAGGTTTGGTTAATTTAATAGTTGATGTCGAGTCTGCTTTGGCCGAAAAAGATATTGAAATTACATTAACATCAGAAGATGCAATGTCAAGGAGGAAAAGCCCATTCAGGTCGGTTGAAACATTGGCTGATTATATTATTGAATTGATTTAGTATATTGGTAATTGCTATATTAGTTATCTTTAGGTATGTAGTAGACTGATATACAGCGACTAATTTGAAGGCTGAAAGCCTTATAGCTAATAACACAGGGCAACGCCCTGTGTAATAATTATAATGTAAAGTTAGCCCTGAAAGGGCGAAAGCTTTAAAAAGTACACCAAAAATAGGTGCAAAATATTTTTAGAATAAATTATGACAAAGAATAACTGACATATAAGAGTAAAAAAATCTTTGCGTCTTTGCGTCTTTGCGTGAAAATACAAGCACATGAAACATTCATTGCAAAGGCATTGCCACTTAAGGGGCTGGCTATTATGAATGTTCCATGTGGCAAAACAAAACAAAACAATTAAATATAGTCACATGAATAAAGTAATGATTATTACCGGTTCAAGAAAAGGGATTGGACGATATTTAGCAGAATATTACCTTGAAAAAAGTATTACGGTAGTTGGCTGTTCAAGGTCGGACTCAGATTTGGAACATGAAAATTATGAGCACTATATGCTTGATGTTGCAGATGAGAAAGCTGTGAAGAAAATGGTGAGTGCAACTGCAAAAAAATATGGGGCAATCGATTATTTAGTAAATAATGCCGGTATTGCATCAATGAACCATAGTTTTTTAACACCTTTAAGTATTGTAGAAAAAATGTTCAGGACCAATGTGTTTGGGACATTCATCTTTACACGCGAGGTTGGGAAAATTATGTCGAAGAAAAAATTTGGGCGCATTATAAACATGACAACTTTTGCCGTACCTTTTAAATTGGAAGGCGAAGCTGTTTATGCTGCATCAAAAGCTGCTGTAACTGTTATGGCTGAGGCACTTGCACGTGAATATGCCGATTATGGGATTACCGTAAATACTGTTGCGCCACCTGCGGTACAAACTGATTTGATAAAGAACGTTAAAAAGGAAAAACTTGATAAATTATTACAACGTCAGGCAATTCACCGTTATGGTCATGCAAAAGATGTTGCAAACACAATAGACTTTTTTATTAAAGATGAAAGCGATTTAGTTACAGGACAAACTGTTTATTTAGGAGGGATATAGATGCATATTGATTTTATAATACAAAGGTTTAAGGAAAGTGCAAAAGATGAGGCCATTATTTGGAACGACACTGTTTATGATTATCAACATTTGATTGACAGGTATGAGTTTTGGCTTAATTTTTTACAAACAAAAACAAAAGCAAGTTCAGTTGTAGCTGTACGTGCCGATTATAACCCTGATTCAATTAGTTTAATGTTGGCTTTAATTGAAAATGGTAATATTTTTGTACCGTTCAGCTTTGCCAATAAAGATATTGATGAAAAAATTGAAAGTGCCGAAGTTGAATATTATATAAAATTTGATACAAAAGGCGATTTTGAATTCATAGAAACAGGTATAGATGCTACCCATGAACTTATTAACGAACTTAAAGTAAGGAAAAACCCGGGTGTAATCGTATTTTCATCTGGTTCAACAGGTAAACCTAAGGCCGCTTTGCACGATTATACACACCTGTTAAATAAATTCAGGACAAAAAGGGCAACTTTACGTACAATCACATTTTTATTGTTCGACCACTGGGGTGGAATCAATACCCTTCTTTATATTTTGTCAAATACCGGCGTAATCGGTGTACCTTCAATTCGGTCAGCAGAAGAGGTGTGCGAGTTTGTTGAAAAGTATAAAATAGAGCTTTTACCAACAACCCCTACTTTTCTTAACTTGATTTTAATTAGCAAGGCATACCTTAAATTTGACATCACATCGTTAAAAGTAGTTAGTTATGGAACAGAAATGATGCCCGAAAGCACTTTGAAGGCGTTTAATAAATTATTCCCCGATATTACCCTCAAACAAACTTACGGATTAACCGAACTTGGTGTAATGCGCACTAAATCAGAGAGTAATGATTCTCTTTGGGTGAAAGTAGGAGGTGAGGATTATAAAACAAAAGTTGTTGATAATGTTTTGTTTATAAAAGCAAAAACATCAATACTTGGATATTTGAATGCAGCATCACCTTTTGATAGTGAAGGTTGGTACGATACAGGTGATCGTGTAGAACAAAAAGGGGAGTATATAAGATTTCTTGGTAGAGAAAACGACATTATTAATGTGGGTGGACAAAAAGTTTTTCCTGCAGAAGTTGAATCTGTTTTGATGCAAATCGATAATATTAACGAAGCTTCTGTTTATGGGACTACAAACCCTATTATGGGGAACGTGGTTGCAGTAAAAATCATTATCGAAAAAGATGAGTCTTTGAATAAATTGAAAGGCAAAATCAGAAAATTTTGTAAAGATAAACTTGAATCTTACAAAATACCCGTTCATGTTGAAATTGTTGAGCAAACAACTGTATCCGAGAGGTTTAAAAAGATTAGGAATTAGTAAAAAAAACATATAGAAAAAATTAATGTTAAAACAAAAATTCATATTGAGCTATGGCTCAAAAATGTTTATGCAATTTGTTACAATTGCAGCAAGCATTGTTGTAGCACGGGTTGCAGGACCAACCGTAATGGGTACCATTGCCTATTCATTAGCTTATGTTAAAATGATTGGCTTTATTTATGACCTTGGCCTAGGCACAGCACATATTAAGCTAATCTCTGATGGAAGGGACGAAGGTAAATGCAACTCGACTTTTGCTGTGTTAAAAGGGGGGGCGTCTATTCTTTTTATGCTAGCTTTTTGGAGCATGTTCCTTAGCCAAAAATTTATTTTCGATGTTGAGTTTGAAAGCCAAATACACGAATATGTAATTTATATATTGGTAGGCATGTCGGTGTTTGAGGCAATATTATCAATTCCGATTACCACTTTTGCGGCTAAACTAGAACAGGCAAAACAAGACATACCGTATATGATCAGGGGTTTGATTTTTCAAACTTTAAGGGTTGTTATTGTGCTTTTGGGGGGTAAAGCTATTGCACTTGCATTTGGGAACTTTGCTGCAACACTTATTATAGTGCCTGTTTACTTTTTTCTTTTTAAAAGTTACCCGTTTTCAGGTTTCGACAAAGAATTGGCTAAAGAATACATTAAAATTGCAGCCCCTATTTTAATATTGGGTGCGGCAACTACGCTTACTAATACAATAGACAAAGTACTTTTGCAATATTTTACCGATTCTGAACAGGTTGGTTATTATACAGCAGGTTTTAGGGTAGGTGGTTTTATACTGCTGATTTCAAGGAGTATGAGCATGTTATTTTTTCCAATGTTTTCGAGGGCAGTTGCAAAAAGGGATTTTGGTTTTATTAAAGATAAAATTGAAAAATTTGAAAGGTTTAGTTTTTTATTCATAATGCCGGTTGTTATCATAATTACACTTTTTTCAAAAGATATTGTACTACTTTTACTTGGTGAACAATATATATCATCAATTGATATTATGGCTGTAATTACAGTAGCTCTTTTTTTAACTGTATTTAATACTCCATATGGCAATTTAATAAATGGTTTTGGGAAGTTTAAGCTTACTGCAAAGATTACCATCGTTAATCTTTTTGTATATGTAGGGGTAATTTTCCTTTTTTTAAGTGAAAATTTATTAAATCTGGGTGCAATAGGTGTTGCATGGGCTTTGTTAATATCTAATGTGTTACTCGGTATTAGTTTCCGTTATTTTGCATTAAAAGATGCTAAAAATTTGGATAATAAAATTGCCCTGAAATTTATAGTGTATGGTATATTAAGTTATTTGGCTAGTTACTATATATATACAAATTATTTTAATGCCAATGCCTGGGTAAGGTTTAGTTTTGTTCCGTTGTATGCGCTAGTTACCTTTTTGAGCTTTCATGCATTAAAATGGATGAAAATGGACGATTGGCATGCTGCATTAAAGCTTTTTGATATAAAGGCGATGAAAAATTACATTTCAGGCGAGATTAAAGAAAAAAAGTAAAACACGTGAAAATAAAAGTAATAAATATAGTTAATCACCCACCTGCCTATGAAGGGCATAGGGGACGGCCACGCCCGGAAGTTAACTGGGATTTGCCAAATGGCAGTTGGGTTGGTATTTGGGGCTATGAATGGCAAGATATTGCTGGCAACAAAGTGCTTGGTGTTGCCGATGATTTAGAATACGAGGTATGGCAGCCTGATTTGAGGGCCGATAAAATTTATGGGCATACTTTTAAATCGGGATTGGTCCATAAGCTTTTCCCTACTGTTAAGAAAAAATTTATCCATGGGTTCCATCTCCGCGAAGATCTTTATTCGGAAATATTGATGTATGAACTCGAAAAGGAGGTGAATTCAGGTCAGCCTATAATTATTCATCTTAATGCCGGGTTTAGATTTATAAACATCCCAATACTGAAAAAATTTTATAAAAAGGTTCCGATAATTGGCCAGTTTTATACCAATAGCAGGGATATTTTTCAAACACCAAAAACAAAAAATATCCTAAAACTAATAAACGCCGCAAAAAAAAGGTTTGAATTAGGAAATTACTATAGAAAAATAAAATACATAGTCCCTAGCGTAACAGAAGGCGTTGATTACTTAGAAAAAAAATTCGGGACTAAGGTTTTTTATCGAAATTTTGGGAATTTTGGTAGGGATTTTAACGATTGGAAAAGAGATAAAACAAAACTTGAGGCAAGGAAAACTTTGGGTATAGATGAAGAAAAATTTGTAATGTTTTCATCTTCAAGATTAACACCTATTAAGCAGATAGATAAAATGTTAGAAGTTTTAGGCAAGCTTAAACACGATAATTTTATCTGCTATATTTCTGGTAGGGGCGATGATGGGTATGAGAAATATTTGAATGATATTATTGAGAAAAATAATTTACAAAGCAAAATTGAATTTATCGGTTATGTCGATTTTGTATTGTTGAAAGATTATTACCAGTCGGCTGATTTGGTAATATCAACCTCATATCAGGATGCAGGCCCAGCACCGGTATCAAACGCGGCAGCTTTAGAAGCACCTGCATTGTTAACTGCAACTGGAATAGGTTATGAGTTTTACAAGCAACATGATGTTGGTATAATAGTCCCGGTTGATGATTATGATAAATGGCTTATAGAAATAGAGAATGTTATAAATGGGAAAGAAGTGAAAATTGCCGATAGAAAAGATATAGAAAAGTACGGCGATTGGGAAGTTATATCTAACTATTATTATAATATCTATAAAAATATAGTAAAAACTAAGCAAAAAGTTTAATATTATGAAGGAATACAAAACATATTTGAGGGCACTTGAAATTGACGATTATATTAAAATCCATAAATGGCACGAAGATAAGAAGGTGTATTCAAGAATAACGGGGAACAAATTTTTTATTGCCAAAGTTCGTGATAAAGAATGGATTGAAAGTGTTGTTTTAGGAGATCCAAAGCGGATGTTTTGGGCTATTTGTTTGAAAGAAAATGACGAAATGATGGGTTATACATCGTTGCGCGATATTGATTGGAGAAACAGAAAAGCCGCTATTGGTGGTATTACAATTGGTAGGGAGTACCAGAACCTAGGGTTGGGCCTTGATGCATTTGATCAGGTGTTAAAATATATTTTTAACGAGTTGGGTTTTCATAAACTACATACAAAATACCTAGAAAGCCATTTGGTAACAGCACATAGCATTAAAAAATTTGGGTTTAAAAAGGAGGCAATTTTACGGAACCATGTGTTTAAACTTGGAAAGTACCATAATGTTGAGATTGCATCTTTGTTAAGGCACGAACATAAAACTTTATAAAACCAATAGATGAGTTTAGTCTAAAAAGTTGCTTAGAGGATAATTTTATTAAATGTACAACAAAGGTTGGGTTGCTTAAAGGTTTGATAATGAAATGATTATTGAATATTGCGATAAAAATTCAGTGTTATTCTAATAATGTTTAAAATGAGCCAGGAAATATTATCTTTAAAAGAAACTGAAAAATGGAATAAATATATCTGTAAATTGCCTGTAGATCAACAAGATATATATTTTACGCCCGAGTACTATCAATTACACGAAAAATATGGTGATGGAAAAACCCAATGTTTCGTTTTTGAATTAGATGGTGAAATAGCCTTGTATCCATTTTTTATTAACCCGATCAATAAAAAAGTTTATAAGCTTGATGATGATTATTTTGATATTCAAGGCGCTTATGGATACAATGGTGTAGTCAGTTCAAGCTACGATGCGGGTTTTATTGATGCATTTTTTAAAACATTTGCAGAATATTGTGCCGAGAACAATATTATTGCTGAGTTTACAAGGTTTCACCCTATACTGAAAAATTACAGGTTTTCTGAAAAGAATTTAACTATTAGCCTAAACAGGCAAACTGTTAAGTTAGATTTAACAAAGCCCAACGATGAAATTTGGTCAGATTATTATTCAAAAAGTAACAGGAATAAAATAAGGAAAGCAGAAAAAAGCAATGTAATTATTTCTGTTTCAGATTTGGAAGAAGATTATAAAGCTTTTTATAATATTTATGCCCAAACTATGAAAGGTGTGAGTGCTGGTTCATATTATTATTTTGGTTATGAATATTTTAATAACTTTAATAACTTTATCGGGAAAAACCAGAAACTGATGATTGCCAGGTATGATGATAAAATAGTTAGTGCATTGTTTTTGATGATTAAAGGCGATTATGCCCACATACATTTATCAGGAAGTATTTATGAATACTTAAAATTTGGCGTAAATAATAAAATTAAACATGAAGCTGCCTTACTTTCAAAAGAATTAGGTGCAAAATATTTAAATTTTGGAGGGGGGAACAGTGCTGATTTAAATGATCCTTTATTTAAATTTAAGGCTAATTTTTCTACAGAAAGGGGGGATTTTTATATTGGAAAGAAAATACATAATAATGATACTTATGAAAAGGTTTGCGATATTTGGGCAAGTAAATATCCTGAAAAGAAGGAAAAATATGCAAATTTCTTTTTGAAGTATAAAGAGCTTGATGACGAATAAAATAAATATAAACAAATGAAAATAAAAGTAATAAACATAGTTAACCACGCACCGGCTTACGATGGCCACAGGGGGCGGCCGCGCCCCGAAATCAACTGGGATGTGCCAAATGGGACTTGGGTTGGTATTTGGGGCTATGAGTGGCACGATATTATTGGAAACAAAGTGTTGGCTATTGCAGAAGATATAGAATATGAGGTATGGCAACCAGACCAAAGAGCTGATAAAATTTACGAACACACTTTTGAATCGGGTTTAGTGCACAAGCTGTTCCCGGCTGTTGAAAAAAAGTTTATCCATGGCTTGCATACACGCGAAGATCTTTATTCTGAAATATTAATGGAGGAACTTGAAAAAGTTATTAACTCTGGTCAACCAATTGCTATTCACATTAAAGCAGGTTTGAAATATATTAATATCCCTATTTTAAAAAAATATTATAAAAAAGTGCCTATCGTGGGGCAGTTTTATACAAATAGCAGTAATATATTTGAAATCCCAAAAACAAAACATCCTTTAAAGCTTTTAAATGCATACAAAAAAAGGTGGGAACTTTATGGGTACTACAAAATGATTAAGTACATAATACCAAGTGTTAAAGAAGGTACTGATTTTTTTGAGAAAAAATTTGGTACAAAAGTATTTAATAGGGATTTTGCAAATTTTGGGAGTGGTTTTGGTGATTGGGTCAGAAACTATCCAAATACCGAGGTGAAAAAGCGCTTAAATATCCCACTCGATAAATTTATATTTTTCTCTTCCTCAAGGTTGATACCTATTAAGCAAATAGATAAAATGCTTATTGCCCTTTCAAAACTAGATAGTAAAAATTTCAAATGCTATATTTCGGGTAGGGGGACAGAGGAATATGAGGCTTATTTAAAAAAGATATTAGTTGATTATGGCCTTGAAGACAATGTTGAGTTTATTGGTTATGTCGATTATTCTACGCTAAAAGAGTATTTCCAGGCAGCTGATTTGCTTTTATCTACATCGAAACAGGATGCAGGCCCGGCTTCGCCATTTCAGGCAGCAGCAATGGAAACCCCCTCTTTTTTGACAAATACAGGAATTGCAAGCGAATTTTTTGAGCAAAGCAAAACCGGGACTATTGTACCGATTGATGATTACCAAGCATGGGTTGCTGAATTAAATAGAATAATGCAAGGAAAAGAAATTGCATTGCCTTCAAGAGAAAAGCTAGAAGCATTTGGAGATTGGAAAATAATCTCAAATTATTATTATAATATTTACAAAACAATACTAAAAGTTTAAAATATGAAAGCAGTTATTTTAGCAGGCGGTTTAGGTTCAAGGTTAAGGCCATTCACGCAGATTATACCAAAACCTTTGTTGCCGATAGGGGAAAAATCAGTTTTGGAAGTTCAAATCGAACATTTAAAAGAACATGGTTTTGATGAGATTATTTTGGCAACAAATTATAAATCTCAATATATTGAAAAATTTTTTGGTGATGGTAGCCAATATGGTGTTAAATTAAGCATAAGCAAAGAGGAAAAGCCATTGGGTACAGTTGGTCCGTTGACCCTTTTAAAAGATAAGCTTACAGAACCATTTCTTATGATGAATGGTGATATACTTACTGCAATGGATTATTCAAAATTTTATGATTTTGCAGTAAATAATTCATCTGATTTAACAGTTGCGATTAAGATGTTTATAACACCTTTCCGTTTTGGCAATATATTTTACGAAGGTGATTACGTAACTAAAATTGAAGAAAAAGCTGATATTATTACAAAAATTTTAGCAGGTATTTATATTATAAAACCAGGGGTTTTCGATATTATCCCGGATAACGAGTATTTTGGTATGGATACATTAATAAACACAATGTTGGAGAAAACATTACCTGTAGCTAAATATGAGTTATTTGAATATTGGTTAGATATTGGAATGGAAGAGGACTACAAAAAAGCTCAGGAAATGTATCAGGAGCATTTTGCAAAAGAAAAGAAATCTTAAGTAAATGTTGAAATTGTAATTGTCTGAATATTAATCTTTTAAATATAATATTTGAATATGAAAAAAATATTAGTTAGTGGTGGTGCCGGATATATTGGCAGTGTTTTAGTCAAGTTATTACTTAGTTCAGGATATAAAGTAAGAGTGCTTGATAACCTAAAGTTTGGTGGGGAAGCTATCGTAGATTTATTAAATAATCCTGATTTTGAATTTATTAAAGGTGATACAAGGAACGATGATGATTTGAAAAAAGCTGTTCAGGGTATTGATTATATAGCCCATTTAGCTGCAATAGTTGGCGACCCGGCTTGTGCCAAAGAACCTGAAGTTGCAAGGGCAACAAATTTTGAAGCTTCAAAAAACTTTTATAAAATTGCCAATGAAAATGGTGTTAAACGTTTTGTATTTGCTTCAACATGTAGCAATTATGGCAAAATGAAAGATGAAAATTCATTTGTTAACGAAGAATCAGAACTTTCGCCTGTTTCGCTTTATGCCGAAACAAAAGTGGCAACTGAGCAATTTCTTTTGGCCCAACCCCATAGTAATGTTTGTAAACCTACAAATTTGAGGTTTTCAACAGTTTATGGCCTTTCACCAAGAATTAGGTTTGATTTAACCGTAAATGAATTTACAAAAGAACTTGCTTTAGGTCGTGAATTGGTAATTTTTGGCGAACAATTTTGGAGGCCATATTGCCATGTGCTTGATTTAGCAAGGGGAGTACAAGCAGTTTTTGAAGCAGATGAAGAAAAAGTTGCTTTTGATGTATTTAACGTTGGTGATACCGATGAAAATTATTCGAAGAAAATGCTTGTTGATGAAATAAGCAAGCAATTACCAGATGTGAAAATTAAGTACGTGAAAAAGAACGAAGACCCACGCGATTATAGGGTGAATTTTGATAAAATCAAAACTAAATTGGGATATAAAATTTCAATGAAGGTGCCAGATGGGATTGCACATGTGATAAAGATAGTAAAAGAAGGATTTTTGAATAATCCTGATGATGGAAAATATAAAAATATATAAATGGAAAATTTTGTAGACTTTGTTCGTAGTTTGTATAAAACCGATGAGTTTATTCCATTGCACGAACCACGGTTTTGGGGAAATGAGAAAAAATATGTCGCTGATTGTATTGATTCTACCTTCGTTTCAAGCGTTGGCAAATATGTCGACAGGTTTGAGCAAATGGTTGCTGAATATTCTGGTGCAAAATATGCAATAGCAACTGTTAACGGGACGGCAGCATTGCATATTGCATTGTTGCTTGCAGGTGTGAAAAATAATGACGAAGTAATAACCCAGCCTTTAACATTTATTGCTACGGCAAATGCAATTAATTATTGCAATGCCAAATCTGTTTTTGTTGATGTTGATAAAGAAAACATGGGCTTATCTGCTGAAAAACTAATTGAGTTCTTAAATGAGTTTGCAGAAATGAAGGATGATGGGTTCTGTTACAATAAAACCAGTAAACGAAGAATAAAAGCATGTGTGCCGATGCATACTTTTGGGCATCCTGTAAAAATTGATGAGATAAAAAAAGTATGTGACAAGTACAACATTGTTTTAATCGAAGATTCAGCTGAAAGCCCAGGAAGTAAATACAAAGGTAAGCATACCGGAACTTTTGGTGAGCTTGGTATATTGAGTTTTAATGGTAATAAAACAATAACTACCGGTGGTGGGGGTATGATTTTAACTGATAACGAAGATTTGGCAAAACTTGCCAAACACATAACTACAACAGGTAAAATCCCCCATAAATGGGAGTATGTACATGATATGACAGCATATAACTACCGTATGCCAAACCTTAACGCTGCTTTAGGCTGTGCACAATTAGAACAATTAGATGATTTTATTGATAAAAAGAGAAAGCTGTTTGACCTTTATGGTGATTTTTTCAAGAATTCAGAAATTCATTTGTTTAAAGAACCTGAAAATTGCTTTTCAAATTATTGGCTGCAAACAGTAATCCTGCAAGATAGGGCCGAAAGAGATAAATTTTTAGCATATACTAATAGTAAAGGGATTATGACTAGACCAATTTGGCAATTGCTAAATAAGTCAGAGATGTATAGTAATGCCCAATGTGCTGATTTATCTAATTCTCAATGGTTTGAGGATAGGGCTGTAAATATTCCTAGTAGTGTAATAAAGGGATTGTAAATTATGCTTTTTAAATACTAATAAAATATCACAAATTATGTTTGAAAATAAAAAAAATTGTTATTTAAGGGCTTTTGAACCAGAAGATTATGAAATTGTTTATAAATGGAGGAATAATCCTGAATTTTCAGCCTTAACAGCTGGGAATGTTGATTTTGTATCATCTGAAAAAGAAAAGCAATGGGTTAAGGAAAAAATATTCAATGATAAAACCGAAAATTTTTGGGTAATTTGTGATAAAGAAACAAATGAACCTGTTGGTTTTACAAGTATCATCAATATTGATTTTAGGAACAAAAATGTTTGGATGGGCGAAATGGCCATTAACAAAGAAAATTTAGATAAAGGGTATGAACTTTCTAAAGAAATATTTGCTAAAATGGGGTTTACTGTTGAAGGCATTACAAGAGAAGATGTTTATAAAGGCGGTAAATTCCATGATGTAGTAATAGTTTCGTTGTTAGAAAAGGAATATAGGAACCAAAAAACATAATATTATGGCTAAACATGAAATATACATACGGGCTCTTGAAATTGGTGATTATGCAAATATTAATAGGTGGCATAAAGATGAAAAGGTGTTTTCGACAATAACAAGTAATAAATATTTTATCTCGTTGGCAAGGGATAAAGTGTGGATGGAAAAACTTGTGCTAGGGGGTTCAAATAGTATGTATTGGGCCATATGTTTAAAAGAAACAGATGAAATGATGGGCTATATGTCTCTTCATAATATTGATTGGCGAAATAGGAAATCTGATGTAGGGGGTATTACCATTGGCAGGGAATACCAAAATCTTGGCTTAGGTTTGGCGGCTATGGATGTAGTATTACAATACATTTTTAACGATTTGGGTTTACGTAAATTGTTTGCCACATATCTGGAAAGCCATCCAATAACTTGGCACGCAATAAAAAGATTCGGTTATAAAGAAGAAATCCTTTATCGTGAATCCATATATAAACTTGGAAAATACCATAATGTAATAGGCGCATCACTACTTAAAAAAGATTATAAAACATTAGAACAACAAAAAGCAAGTCTAAAACCTAATAAATAATATAGTGGTAAAACATGAAATTTACATAAGGGCTCTTGAAATTGCTGATTATATTAAAATTAATAAGTAGCATAAAGATAAAAAAGTTTATTCACGAATAACTGCAAATAAATATTTTATTGCAGAAGCAAGGGATGAGGAGTGGATAAAAAAAGTTGTTTTAGGCGATAGGAGTAAGATGTATTGGGTTGTTTGTTTAAAAAAGTCTGGTGAGATGATAGGTTATATGTCGCTTTTTAATATTGATTGGCGAAACAGAAAAGCTGATATTGGTGGCATAACTATTGGAAGGGAATATCAAAATCTCGGATTAGGGCTGGTATCAATAGATATTGTTTTGAAATATATTTTTAACGATTTGGGTTTACGCAAACTATTTGCCAGATATTTAGAAAGCCATTTGGTAACAACAGCACGTATTATAAGGAAATTTGGCTATAAAGAGGAAATCTTATTTCGTGATGAGGTATACAAATTAGGGAAATACCATAATGTAATAGGTGCATCATTACTAAAAAGGGATTTTATACCTTTAGAACAATAAAAGTTAGTTAATTAAAAGTTATTTATTGAAATGAGTTTTGAGTTTTTGTCATTAAATGAAATTGAAAAATGGAATAGGTATTTTTATCAATTGCCATCTAATCAGCAAGATATATATTTTTCACCAGAGTATTACAAAATTTATGAACAATATGGTGATGGTGAGGCATTTTGCTTTGTTTTTAAAAAAGGGACAGATATAGCTATTTATCCTTTTTTGAAAAACCCGATTGATAAAGATGTTTTTAAGTTAGATAAACAATATTTTGATATTCAGGGTGCCTATGGTTATAACGGGGTTATTAGTTCAAATTATGAAGCCGGGTTTATAGATGAATTCTATAATTCGTTCAATTCTTTTTGTGCAGATGAGAGAATAATTGCTGAGTTTACCAGGTTTCATCCGATAATTGGTAATCATTCTTTCTCTGAAAAACATTTAGAAACTTTTATAAATAGAAAAACTGTTGTGCTTGATGTAAATAGGGATATTGAGCAAATATGGAAAGATAGTTATTCATCAAAAAACCGGAATATGTTAAGAAAGGCCGAAAAAAATGGGGTGCTTGTTCTTACATCAGATGATATTGATGATTATATTGCATTTTATGATTTATATTTGAAAACAATGAAAGAAGTAGGTTCGTTAGAATATTATTATTTTAGCGAAGACTATGTAAAAAATTTTAAATCTTTTTTAGCGGGAAAACAAAAATTGATTTTGGCAAAATATGAGGATAAAATTATTGCCGGGATGCTTTTAATGATAGAAAACCAATATGCACATTACCACCTTTCGTGCAGGGACTTAAATTATTCATCTTTAGCGGGTAATAATCATATTTTGGATAAAGCTATCAGGATTGCAATAGATTCGGGTGCTAAATATTTCCATTTTGGTGGTGGTAACAACAACGATGAAAAAGATCCATTATTTAAGTTTAAAGCTAATTTCTCTAAAGAAACAGGTGATTTTTATATCGGAAAAAAAGTCCATAACAATGAAGTTTACTCACAAGTGTGCAACATATGGGAAAGGAAATACCCAAAATTAGCAAATAAATATACAAATTTTTTACTAAAATATAAAGAAGTTGATTAATTTTAGCGCAAAAAAAACAGAATTATTGTTTTTGCTGGCTTTTTTAAATAATATAAGCAATTAAGCATTTTACTTAAAAGTAACAATTAAATTATTTATAATATGTTGATTAAAACCGACTGTAAGCATTATCTCGCATATAAACCTTGTGTTTTTCATAAAGAAGATAAACGATTGTGTAAAGCATGTAATGATTACGAGAAAATAGGAAAGCGAATTTTAATTGTAAAATTAGATGCTTTAGGTGATGTTTTAAGAACAACATCAATTTTACCGGCTCTAAAAAACAAGTATCCAAATTGTGAGATTACTTGGGTAACTAAAAAAAATGCATTTACTCTTTTAAGTGGTAATCAGTTTATTGATAGAGTATTAGCTGTTGAAGGAAACTTCTTGCAATTTGTTTTGTCTGAAGAATTTGATATTGGGATTTGTTTGGATGCCGATCCACAAAGTGCCTCTGTTTTAAGTGTCGCAAATGCAAAAGAAAAAATTGGTTTTGTTGCCGAAAAAAACGGAAAGGTTGTTACTGCAAACAAAGAAGCTGAAGTTTGGTGGAAAATGGGTGTTAATGATGAGTTAAAAATGAAAAACAGGATAACTTATCAAAAGCATATCTATAATATTTGCAATATTGAACAAGAAGTTGAAAAACCACAAATAAAATTAGATCCCAAATCAATTGAGTTTGCAGAAAAATTTAAATCAGAAAATAAATTAGAAAATTATTCAAAAATAATTGGGATTAATACTGGTGGAGGTACACGATGGCTATTTAAAAAGTGGATATTCGAATACTATATTGAACTCATCAGGATTATAAAAAAACAATATCCCAATTATGGTATTTTACTATTTGGCGGACCCGATGAAATAGAAATGAATAACTTAATCAAGGCCGAAATACCTGATTTATTGATTGATGCAGGTTGTGAAAATTCGATTAAAGAATTTGCTGCATTAATAGGTTTAAGCGATTTATTTTTCACTTCTGATAGTCTTGGAATGCATATGAGCGTTGCATTGGATATAAATACAATAGTTTTGGTTGGGCCAACATCACCATGGGAATTAGAAGTTTTTGGTAAGGGAGAAATTATTTATAACGAAAATTTAGAGTGTATTGCATGTTATAAATCAACTTGCGATTTCACAGAAAATTGCATGAATACCCTTAAACCAGACTTTGTTTATTCTAAAATAAAAAGATATTTGAAGGTTTAAATTATTGAAATCGGTTTTGTACAATTAATATATAAATGAGTGTCATTTTTTAAGTGAAAATTTGCAAAAAGAAACATGGTATTAATATAATTAGATATGATGTTTATTATTGATGAAATAATAAGATGGAAGTATGATTAGGCACGGCATTTATGCCGTGTGAAATATAACGAATAAAACAGGCTTTAGCCGAAAATTGCCGTCATATTTTGGTTAAAAACAAGTGATTTTGTTAACATAAAAACCGTAAGATAAATCCTATGGCTAATCATCAGGTAAAATGTACAAATAATTTTGTTAAATTTAAATCCGTAGCATATATGCTATAGCTAATTATTAAATAAATATGTCATTTATTAAGGTGTATGTTCATTATGTTTGGTCAACAAAAAACAGACAAGCATTATTAACAGATAATATTAGATATGATGTGTTTTCACATATTAGAGAAAATGCCATTAATAAAGATATTTTCATAGATTTTATTAATGGTTATAAAGACCATGTTCATTGTTTATTATCATTAAATGATGATTTAAGCATTGGAAAAATTGCACAATTGATAAAAGGTGAGTCATCGCATTGGATAAATAGAAATAAATTAACAAAAGAAAAATTTTCATGGCAAGATGAATACATTGCAGTTGCTGCCTGTGATGATAAAATTAATATTGTAAGAGATTATATTGCTAATCAAGAAGAACATCATAAAAAAACAACATTTGCAAAGGAATATGAACAATTTATTAAAAGATATGGTTTTGATATTATAAAAAAATGATTATTAGTTGTATTTGGATATTTTTATTTTTTATAATTAAATTTTGTTTAAGAAATAGGTCCGTATTTTTAATGAAAAAAGATATTAAAATATTATAAATGATTAGGCACGGCATTTATGCGGTGTAAAAAATACAAAGAACATAGGCTTTAGCCGAAATATGACGACAATTTTTGGCTAAAGCCAATCGAATGGATTAAATTAATCCGTAGGATAAATCCTACGGCTAATCATAATATTTAAGAAAATATATAACAGATGAAAGTTGCATTAGTAAGTTTTGGGCATGCAGATAGTGCTATTCCAATGGCAAAAGCATTGGCAGAAAGGCTTGACTTGGAATTGTTTTTTACATTTTCGCTTAATAAGAGGAAAAATAATGTAATTGATTTTGAAAATTTGGACATAAAACCAGGTATGCAAGATGAGATTACAACGAATAAAGCTTTATCACAAGAAATAAAAGCATACAACGGAGGCAAATTCCCGGTCAGGCTTTTTATTTATAAAAATTTAAAATTGAAGTCTTTGGCGAATTGGATTTTGTCATGGAAGTTTGCCAAAATCCTCAAAAAATATGATGTTATCCACCTTAACGGGAAAAATATGAATATCCTCCAGTTAAGGGTGTTTATGCCGTTTAAAAAATTTGTTTATACGGTCCACGATCTTGAAAACCATACAGGGGAACAATCAAAAAATGTTGTGGCAAGAAAATTTAACGATCAGATATTAAAATCAAAAAGCCATGTGATTATACAAAATAAATCTGATTATCAACTGGTAAAACAAGAATATCCAAATCGGGGGGAAACAATCCATTTTATACCTTTTGGGAATTTAGAAATATATTCGCAATACAAAACAGAAAATATTAAGGTACAAGAAAGCGATGTTTTGTTTTTTGGAAGGATTTCGCCTTATAAAGGTATCGAGTACTTTGTTGAAGCGGTACAAAAATTAAGGGGGGAATTTCCTGCTGTACGTGCAATTATTGCAGGTAGCGGAAAGTTTTATTTTGATATATC
>NBLH01000287.1 GCA_002084525.1 Bacteroidetes bacterium 4572_117
CACGTTCAATTCTTGCAGTCCAATCATTTCTGAAATTAATTTGAGGCTGGTGAAATAACTTTGGTTGTAAATCAACTGGCTGAATTTCAATCCGCTGTTCCAATTGTATTTGGTGCCAAACTCTACCGGAATATTTCCTTCCTGTCCAAATATTTCACCAGGTATCACCATTTTCGGTATCGCATAATAATATGAAAATGTGCTGTATGCTTCAACCTGTGGCAACAAGCGACTTTTGTTTTCTTTTTGTTGAAAAACGGCTTTTTGCTTTTCCAAATCGGCAATTAAAATACTGTGGTTGTTTGCGATAGCTAATGTTACCGCTTCATTCATCAATAAAGTATCCTGCCGGTTTTGCGCCTGACTAAGAGTGATTCCTATTAGGAATAGTGTTATAATTATTGTCTGTTTTTTCATACGCTTTATTATTTCAAACATACCTACCATTAGGTATGTTGTTTGGTTAAAAAATTTTATGTTTTAATTAAGCTATAAATAGCATTCCATAAAGTGAAAATCTCGCCTTGTAAATCGTCTAAACGTCCTTCTAACATTAAGTGCATACCAAGCCCGTCATTTACACCAATAAACATCTTAGCTAATTGCTTCTCGCTGATAGATGTGGATATTTCGCCGTTTCTCTTTGCATTATTAATGACTTCAATCCAAGTATTTCTTTCTTTTTCATGTATTTTCATGATTTTTTCAGGAAAATCAGAAAATAAACGTAGCCCATCGAAAGCCAACAGAAAAAAGGATATTCCCATTCTTTCGTTATTATCATAAATGTCCTGTTGCATTCTATCCATAAAAGCGATAACACGCTCTAAATAACTAACCATGAATTGTTTTAAATTGTCTTTCGGCAAACCCTTGTAAACATCTTCTCCCCCTTCAAGCAGAAACATTTCTACAATTTGCCTGAACAATTGTTCTTTACCGGTAAAGTGATGATAAAAAGCCCCTTTGGTTAAACCAACAGCATCAACAATCTGTTTGAGCGATACATCTTTGTATCCCTTCTGTAAAAACATATTAAATGCAACCTGTATTATTTTTTCTTTTGTATCCATGTTTCTATGGTGTTAAATACCGACCGTTTGGTATGCAAAGATAATGCATTTTTTTTAAAATTGCAAATTTTTACATTTTTTTTGAACTGATTAATTACAAGTCGTATTTTTGCATGAACACTAATATGCTGATACTCACCTGTTACATTAGGGGTTCTGAGATTTGACAGCCCAGCTAAAAGGATTGATATAAAAAAACCCCCGAACAAATATCCGGGGGTCTTATTTTAAGTGTAGATTAACAATTTTTTTATTCTTTTATGATACGTAAACTTGAAATACTTCCATCGTTTCCATTTATTTTAAGGATGTACATCCCGGCTTTAAGCTGGCCTAATTCCAGTTCAAGCTTCGTGTTGCCTTCGTTTATTGTCCTGCTTTCGGCATGTAGTAAATTGCCTGATGTACTGTAAACCAACAATTCAACATCTTTCGAAATTTCACTGCTTATGTTAAGCCTAACTGTTTCCGTAAACGGATTCGGATAAGCTTTTGCTTCAATAAGTAGCTCAACATCAACAATATCATCTATATTTTCAAGGCCACTTTTTGTTCGCCTGCCATTGCAAATACCAATACTTGCCCCTTTTTGGATGTAATAATCAACTAAGTATAAAGGAACGCATACAGTCCTTTTTTTGTAACACATCCTTATTTTAGCAACTAAGCCCCTCGTGTTACAATATACTTTTTCTGCCCTTACAACTACATCACCACTAACAGAACATCCATTGGCATCGGTTACGGTTAAACTATAAATACCTGATTCAGATGGGCAAACATCAATGGCCTCTGTTGTTTCGCCTGTACTCCATTCGTAAGTATATTCCGGTGTACCACCTGTAATACCGGTTGGCGAAAGGTTTGCACAAGCACCGTCAGGGTAACCTACATAAACCAACTGATCATCAGGCATATCTAAAACCATTGCCGGGGCTACATCAATTGTTACGTTTGCTGAAACAACAGCTCCAATGCCATCGGTTACATTAACTATATATGTTCCGGCAGCAAGATTGTTTGCTGTTTGTGTACTTTGGCCATCGCTCCACTCGTAAGTGTATGGTAAAACGCCACCCGTTACTTCAACGGTTGCCGTACCATCTTCGTTTCCGTTGCAACTGATATCTGTAGCCGAAATTGAAACCAATTCAAGGGTTTTAAGCATCAACCTAGTTGAAACAGGTAGGTGGTCAGAAGTTGTTACGGTGTAATCGCTATCGTAAAACTCGTAGTGTACCCTTGCCGATCCATCAATAAATTTACTGCTTAATTCGTCAGAAACAGTAATATGGTCAATCATGTTTTCGTGGGATACATATGAACGGAAACCCTGATCGCTTAAAACTGAGGTAAGGATATCATAATTTGCTACATCGTTAACATAAGCTTCGTATGAAGAAACAGTACTTGAAATGTCAGCAACAGTTTCGTCAACATCGTCGTTATAATCACCCAAGAAAATAAAATTAGAGTTGGCATAATATGTATCCATAGCGTAATTGCGGGTCGCTGCTGTTGTTAGCCCTAGCGTGTATATTTATAAACGAAACCCTTTGGCTTGCCCCATTTATGTTAACATCGGCAACCATCATAAAAGGAAGCCTGCCACTTGCAAAAAACCTATCGGCTGCTGCCGGATAATCCGCTAAATATGAGCTATTTCCACCATTGTAGTAAGGATGTGCAGATTCAAGTAACACCTTTGTTGAAACAAGCGAAATACTATAAGTTTTGTAAATAAAACCTATTTTTTGTTTAACACCTGTACCATCAGGATATGATGTTGCAGTAGACAAAACATAGTCGTAACCGGGCATTTCGCTTACCATTTGGTCGAATAATATATCGTCTGCAATTTCTTCAACAGCATAAATGTCTGCATCAATCGATAATAAAACCGCTTTTACACTATCTTTTTGTATTTGATCCGAATTTGGGTTGCCAGATGCAGGTGAATTACCTTCATCGCCAAACCACTCAATATTCCATGTTACAATGTCCAAAGTTTGGTCTTTCGGGATGTTTAAATCATCGCCCGTAGGTACATACTCTTCGGCACAAGGAATATCGGAAGCTATTCTTGGCAACAACTGATAATTTTCATAATATCTACCTACCACGCCTGTAAGTTCAGCACAATTTTCGGGTTGGGCCAAACCTACTACATCATCTACATCGTTATCGATCCTCAAAATTGCCGAACCGCTTGCATCGCTGATATCATAATTTGAACCACCAAACAGCAAATTACCCGGCGATGGGAAAACTGTATTCAAAACCCTAACTAATTCTCCCGGATGATCTGCCAATTGATCTAAACTTATATCAACCGCAACAATCGGTTGGTTAGGCAAACCATTATTTACAACCATTGAAACAGGGCTTGCCTGACTGTAGCTTGTGGTATATCTTGCACCTCCTGCCCCATTTGGTAACCTTTGTAACGAGTGTGCATCTTTATCATTTAACCCGTCTTCGTTAATTTGTGGCTGCCCTGCATTTAATAGTACCAACAAGCCTGCATCGTCGCTGTCGTTTGTATCGTATACCAGGGCATCAACTAAATTTGTTGTTGTAACTGCTGTGCCATTCGGAAAATTCACTGCATCGTCCTGATAAAGTGCAACAGCATCGGCGCCATTTTGAAGGCCATTATTATTAAACACCAACGAAACATTGCTTACGGCCACATTACCCAAGACAAAATATCCATTTTCATCGGTAGAATATCCATCTAAATCAAAAGCATTATAACTTGCATCGCCATTTCCATTATATAAAACAACCGTAAAGCCATCCAAAGCCATATTTCCAATACCGCCATCGTAAAGCTCAATAAATTCAGCCACATCCGATGATTGTGTGTCTGCATCTACCTCGTTGATAATCAGGGTTATTAGTTCAGTTGAATTAGTGTTTGCAGCACCCGGTGTAGGTATTGCTTGTGTATAAGTAGCTGTGTTCCTTAAACCACCTTCGCCATTAGGGAAACGTTGAAGCGAATGCAAATCTTTGTCCCCGGCCCCATCTTCGTTAATTTGGGCTTCGCCTTCGTTTAATAGAACCAGAAGCCCTGCATCGTCGCCGTCGTTTGTATCGTAAACTAAGGCGTCAAGCAAATCATCAGTTGTAACCGGTGTACCCGAACGAAAATCGCTATCGTCTGCTTGATATAGCGCTACAGCATCTGCACCGTTTTGTAGGCCGTTGCTTTCAAAAACTATAGAAATATTTGCAACTGCCGAGTTACCAATAACAAAATAACCATTAGCCAACCACGGCAACTTCATTTTCGGTACCGGCTGTGTTTATCGCTTCGCCATTTTCGGCTTCCGCATCCGGAAAGGAAACTAAACCATGTCCGTCATAATCGTTTCTTACCCAATCTGTTATGTCATCAGTATCAGTACCGTTTGGTATCCTTGATGCACCACCAACGGTATAGCTGATCCCGTCAAAATTTTGAAGCAAAGTAACCGATGCATAGTTAATATCGCTTGAGCCTCCATCGTTAACACCTATATCGTCAACAATTTCATCCCAAGGGGTTGTATCAAAAATACCATCATCGTCGGTGTCTAAATCAGTTCCGGCGGCACCCGTAAAATTTTTCACCAATAAAAGGGCAACTGTACCATTTTCGAACTGATTTGATGCGTAAGCAGTGGTAAAATATCCGTTTGCATCGCTAGTACCAAGTTGGATAACTTCATCAATTGTTCCGGCTGCGTTATTGTCGCCTTCAATTTCAAGCAGATAATATTGGCCTAAATCGGTATCAGCCGACGAAAATACTTCAACAAACTCATCGGTATCAGAACCTGTGTGGTTAAATACAAATTCGTTAATCAACACCGAAAGTGAAGCTGACTGAAAAGTTTGCCCGTTATTAATTGCGCCGTAAGTATTAGCAGCGGCGGCTTGCCAAGTAAAATCGGAATAATCGCTTCCTGCACCTGCCAGTTGCAGTGAATTGCCAACAGGTGTTGAACTTGCTTCGCTTACGCCAATATTGGTACTTGTTAAACCTGTGGCCGGGCCATTTGCAGCAGTTATTGTGCCTTCGTAGCTTAAAAACTGCACAACATCGCCGTTTTGGTTAACCAAGGCCATACCATCGGGTGCGCCATTTTGCAGACCGTTTGATGGCAGGTTTTCAATTATTGCACCAAAACCTGATTGTAGGTTTGGGATTGTGCCACTTAAAGTAACAGTATTGTAAGTTGAGTTATTTGAACCGTTATAAAGAACTAAAGTCCATCCTGTTAAATCTGTTGCGGCAGGGCCTGCTATTTCAATGGCTTCGTCAACATCGCCACCTGTATTATCGTAATGAATTTCGTTAATAAACACAGATTGTGCATTTAAAACTTGTATATTGACAAATAAAAACATCAATATACCCAAAAAGAGTAGATTTTTTTTCATAAATAATTAGGTTTGGTTATTTATATATTTAATGCTAAATTAATTTATTAATTTGATATTACTGTTAAAACTTTACTAAATTTTAGATTTTAGATTAATCCCCATGGCTTGCCTTAGGTCAAAAACCTTAGGTTAACCTACTAACTGTCAGCGCCTTACTGCACCTAAATTGTGCCTATAACCTTTTAATGACTAGATTATTACAAAAACTTAACGGACTATAATTAATAAAGCTTGACAAAAAATAAGGGAGCATAAACTTTTTCAGCATAAAAATCATAACGTAAAGCACATTCCCACCCTTATACACGCCTACCAATTACTCAATGAAGCATACCACTGACACAGTCGAGCAAATTTTGCTTGTTTTTTATGGTTTTTAGTGTAAGTTTAAAACGTAAAATTAAAACCCAAAAACCTATGAAAAAATTAAAAAGCATAAAACAATTTCCGACAGTGTTTTTAGCACTAATTATTTTTTTTCAGTTTCCTGTGAAAAAAATAAAACCGCAGATATATACCCAATAGTGTTAAGCCTATATGATGTTGAAAAAGGAGATATTAAAGCATATTTTATTAATGACAATTCTGACACAAATGATGAAATATTAAATACAGATCCCTATACGTATGAAAATATTGATACCATTAATTTTTTTGATGCACACTTAATAGATAGTATTATTTTTCATTCAAGCGAAACAGCATCTTTTATTTTTAAACAGAGCGAGTTTAAAGTGGCTTTAGATTTTTTTTATAAAAGAATGGAAGTGAATTTCAAACAAGACTCTGTAGAGGGCACATATGTAAATGCAAGTTTAGGGACCGGTATAGAAGTTTCAATAAGGCGTAAAAAAATTTCTATTAAAGAAATTAAAAAAGGATTACAAGTTAACTGCTATGGAAATATTGGGGCTACCGTGAAATTTTACAATTTCAAGTTAAAATATAACAAAACTCTATAAAAACCTGCCCAAACCGGACTTCCCTATTGGCATACTTTACGACAGGGTAATACATTTTGCCAAGTTAGGTGATTTTAGCCCTGACAACCCAAAGGATAGCTCTGATTATAAGCATTTGATACAGGCATATTACGAGCTTTATCTTGCTTCGTTTAATAATAAAAGGTTGAAGACTTTTCAAAAAATAAAACAAAAAGTAAAGAAAAAGAAGCTTTTGTGGCCTCTATATTAAGCAATGAACTTACAACAGGTGAACATGATTTGGTTTTTGACAATCATTCAAAATTGGAGATATCCAAACAGAAGGAAAATATTTTAAAATTGATTTTACCATAAAATATAAAATTAGAGCGAAACGAATTTTAGAGGAAATCACCAATTGCTCAACTACAGTGGCCATGACTTGAGGATAATAGATATTATGAAACAATGCACTAAAAAATAATTTAAATGAATACGATAATAAAAATTACATTTTACATATTATTAATTATTTTTTCAAATAATTTGTTTGGTCAAAATAATTTATATAATTTTTCTGCAAAATTTGAATATTCTAAATCATCAGAGACCAATTGGGGAGTAAAGAAAATATTTTGGAATGAACTAAACAATACAAGCTATTATAACTTAATTACTTATTCAAGTAATTTAAGAACTGAAATTGGTGTAAATTTATTTTTACTCAATAATCCTCAATACCATAGGGAAGCAAATATAAATTATAATAAAATAATTGTTTTACCCCATATCAGGCAGAAATATAAATCTTTATTTGCTTCAATAGGATATAACTACTCAGTTGCATCAATAAAATTTAAAGATTATCCCGGGGGTTGGCTTTTTTTATTACCACCGTCGAAAATATATGAACAAAGTTTTTTTATTGATGCTGGTATGCAATTAAAACTGACGGGAAATCAATATCTTGAACTCTTATTGGGTTATGAGAAATTAAAATATACACATGTTGTTGAAAAAATACCTGAGCCAATAATTGATTATACCCAACAAAACTATTTTTTGAAAATTCAAACTTTAACTTCTAACATTAAATTTTCAGAAGTGAAATTATTGAATATGAATGAAATGCAACAAAAACCATGGTTGCTTTCTACTCAAAATCATATTTTATTTAAAAAAGATACTATAAGCAATAACGTTTTGTTTTATATGAAGTCACATTTTTATTTAGGGAAATTTATTACAGATAAAATAATCTTTGGTGCTAAAATATCTAACGAATATGAAAAATATGATGAAACTTTTACCGAACGTTATTTTTTAATCACACCGGAATTAAAATATTTATTTTTCAAATCGTTTTTTGCTGGTATTTCGTATGAATTAGGCTTTCTTAAAACAAGTGAAAAATATTTACAGCAGTCTTTTTCTGCAAGTATCGGAAATTATCTAAAACTTACAAACAAAAGTATATTAGAAACAAATATTTTTTACTCTTATGATACTTTATTTGTCGGAAAATATCAAGCTAAATACGGAAACCAAATAAATATGCGTATTGGGCTTGTTTTTCAATTACTTATTTTACTTTAATTATTTATTTTAAAATTTTTATTTTATGAAAAAAAGAGTCC
>NBLH01000087.1 GCA_002084525.1 Bacteroidetes bacterium 4572_117
ATTCAGTTTATAATAATTGAGAATGGTCATTTAACTGAAATACCAAATCAATCTAATAGGACATCGTATGATGTAGATGACAATATTGAAGAAATTATAAATCTGCAAGAAGACGAAATATTTAATGCGTTTTATTCTTATTCATCTGTTTTTAATGATATAGAGTTGATTAAATACCAAGATGTAGCACAAGCGGATAATTTTAAAAGAATAAACCTGTTTGACAATTTACCTGAAATAGAATATCTAAAACTTAATTCAAAAGACGATTTATCTAATTGTATTGATGCTACTTCTTGGGATTATCATGAAATAAAATATAAAATATTTCTTGGAAATACAATCAAAATAAGAAATATTGCATTAAAAAATTTCACGCAAACTATTGATAGTGATTTAAAAATCTTCAATTACATATGCAGTTTAAACAATTTACAAATAAATTTTTACCACGGAGATTTTACTTCTGAAAATACATATAGACCAGAGCTATTAAAAATATTACAAAAACATTGGAAAACTAAAAAAGTGTCAAAACCACTATTCCGTAATTTATATTTTTACAAACAGCCGGATATAAATACGGAAAAGATTGAATATTCGCAAGGTGCTATATCTGAAATAATTATCAGGCAAGCAATAAAAGCTCAAAATCCGAATGATGGTGAGCGACAAAATTACAAAAATGTGTTTTTAACTGCACCAACAGGAAGTGGAAAATCAGTATTATATCAAATACCTGCAATATACTTAGCACGTGAAAAACAACTCGTTACAATTGTCATTGTGCCTTTAATAGCTTTAATGGAAAGTGCAGTGAACGATTTAATAGAAAAATATAATGTTGAAAATTGTGCATATATAAATTCAAGTTTAACTTTTTCAGAAAGAGAGCAAACAATTCAACAACTTCAAGCCGGCGATATTTCATTATTATTCTTATCACCAGAATTGTTTATTTCTTTTGGCAATTTATCATTTCTCGGGAACAGGAAGTTAGGTTTGCTTGTTATTGATGAAGCACATACAGTATCAACATGGGGACAAGAATTTAGAGCAGATTATTGGAATCTTGGAAACCATATTAGAAAATTAAAAAAATATGATGGCAATCAAAATTTCCCTATACTGGCAATGACAGCAACAGCTATTTATGGCGGTGAATACAATATGGTTAACGAAATAATTCGTAGCCTAAAAATAGAGTTTCCAGAACCGATAATACTAATTGGGAATGTTAGACGTGATTATATTTCATTTAAAATAAATCAATTTAAGCCTTCTGCCGGAAATAGATATGAGACAGAAAAAAAAGAAAAAACAAAGAAATACATCACAGCAAGCATTGATTCTGAAATAAAATCACTTATTTATTTCCCTTGGGTAAGAACAAATAATGAAGTATTTGCAAGAATTCCCGCTAAATATATGTCAAAAGTTGTTCAATACCATGGTCGTTTGTCTCATAATCAAAAACGAGATGCTGTTTACAGGTTTTCAAAAAGTCTTGCAATTGAAGCTTGTGCAACAAAAGCGTTTGGAATGGGGATAGATATTCCAGATATTAAACAAGTATATCATTTTGCTGTTTCAGGTAACTTGGCAGATTATGTTCAGGAAATTGGTCGTTTAAGACATGAAAATGATAAAAACAATAATCCTATTATTAAATATGCAATAACTGATTACGGATATAAAGATTTAAGTTATAATAAACGCTTATTTTTCTTTTCTTCAATTAAGCAATATGAAGTTCGGTTAGCATTAAAAAAAATACATACAATATTTGAAAAAAAACGAAAACATAATCACTCATTAAGAAATTTTTTAGTATCAATAGATGATTTTACTTTTATTACGGGCGAAAATAATGAAGATAAAATTAAGAGAATGCTTTTGATGATAGAACGAGATTTTCATCCATATATAATTATTCGTCCTAAAAGCATTTTTTCAACAGTTTTTGCCGAAATCCCAGATACTGTAAAAAACATTTTTTTAACAAAATATGGTAGCTTTGCAGAAAATATCGGAGTTAGAAAAAAACTTGGCGGAATATATAAAATAGACTTAGATAAAATATGGGAACACACATTTAAAAATCTTACATTTCCTCAGGTAAAAAGAGAGTTTTTTGCTAAAACATTATTTAAGGAATTTAATAAATACGAATACAAACATCCCGAATATAGAACACATACAATATATCCTAATTTAAAGCTTTCTTTGGAATTATTACAAAACACGCAAACTGTAATCAGTGAAATAACTGGATATTTCGAAAACTTAAAATCTGTATTTTCAGCAATAGGAAGGCATTATTTTTCAAAAGAATACTTACTAAAAGAATTAAAAGATATAATTCAGGAAAGTGATTTGCGCGATAGATTGGTTGATTATTTTCTTTTGCTATTTTCACGTAAACATGAAATTCAAGCTCAAAATAAAAGTCCTTATACATTTTTAATTTGGCAGTATTTTGACAACGAGAAAAAATATTTGGTGGATTTTGCAGATTTTGCAAGAATAAAGCAAAGAATTATTAAACGAATAAACGACCTTTTTTCAACTAATAAAGAAACAATTTCTACCTATATTACAACAAATTCAACAGGAAATGCAATAACTGTTAGAGTTTTATATTTATTGGAAATACTACAACTTGGAACTTATGAACTTGCAGGTGGCGAAAAACCACAAATATTTATACGTGTAAATGACCCTGATAAACTTGAATATCAAGTCAGGAATATAAATAAGTATAGAAATACTTTTATCACCCGACAGAATAAACAGTTTGAATGGAATAACGATATTTTTCATCAATTTTTTTCTTCCAAAATTGATAATAAGGAAAGGTGGGATTTTATTGAAGATTATTTTTTAGGAAAACCAGTTCTTGAAGCAGAAAAAGATGCTGAAAATCATTATTCGGTTATACTTGAAAGTCCACAAAGCGAAAATAATGGTTCTCAAATTGCTGCTCTTATCAAAAATTTCCAGAAAATAGAAGTTGGCAAAGCTTATGACAGCATAAACCTTGATTTTACAAATATAGAATTCCTTCATCCTATATTTATATTGCCATTTTCTGTATATTTGAGAGAATTAAATATTTCATGTCAAAATTATGAACAACTTAAAGGTTATTTAGATATAATTCATTTTTTTGATTATGGTATTGAGATTAATTTGGATACAGATACTAATAAAGTATTTGATGCTTTTTCTAACAAAAACTACATAGGATTAATTTCATTCCCTGTGGCTGGTGATGAAAAACTTCGTAGTTTCTCTAATACAGTTGTCGGGAAAATTGAAAAATTGCTTATTGAAAAAGCTGGTTTAGCACCCAACGTCATGCAAGGATTTAGATATATTGTTTCAGAAGTAGTTGATAATGTTTTTGAACATTCAGGAACAAATAGAGCATGGATTTTTGCACAGTATTATCCAACAAAAGAATACTTTGATTTGTGTATTTTAGACGTTGGGAAAGGGATTTTTGGGTCTTATAAAGATAAGGGTTTTGATGAAATTAAAACAAATCAAGATGCAATAGAAAATGCAATTACCGGTAACTCAACCAAAGAATATAATACAGAACGCGGATATGGATTAACAACAACAATAAAAATGACAAGAGAAGGTTTTAACGGAGACTATATTTTAATTTCCGGTGATATGTTATTTTTTAATGATAAAATTATTCAAATCCCTACTTCTTGGCAAGGAACGATAGTTGCTTTCCGTTTAAATAAAAACAGACCGAATTTGGATTTATACGAATATGTTGAATAAATTAAAATAATTAAATATGAAAACTTTAAATTTAGTAATAAAATCAGATATTCATACTCGTGATGAAATTAGAAATTTATTTAATTTCGACGTTGAAAAAGATTTAGATAACGTTAGCACTATTATGATTGATATGCTAAAATGCAGTTTTTTAAGTCGTTCACCAGCACATGAACTTGTTAGACAAGCTAAAAAACTAAAATCAGATTACAATATTAGTGTTCAATTTAAGTCATTAAATTATGAAGTTGAAAAAATGATAAATGTTGTAAGCTCATCACTACAAAATGCTATGAAAGAAAAACAACTGTATGATTTTTTTGCTTTTAAGGATAAAAAACAACTGTTTGATGAGTTGGAAAAAATGTAAAACTACTCAAACCTATTTCCGTTGGCAAGACAAGAACAAACCTATAAGATTTGGCATTCACCGATTACTAATGGCAACTTACCGATTTTAGCTATGAAAATGTATCATTAAGGCTTAATTTTGAATTAAACTTTAAACTTTATTATTATGACTAATTTTGAGAATATACATAGGAGGCATAAATCGGATAATAGATATGTTGTTGGGTTTATATTTATAATTGTAGGGGCATTGCTTTTGGGTAGGAATTTTCATATTATCCCACATTGGGTTTCTAATTTCTTTGTTTCGTGGCAAATGCTGCTAATTGTAATAGGTGTAGTATTTGTTTTTGTTAAAAAAAACCTTACCAGTGGCCTGATATTAATTGCTATAGGTAGCATCTTTTTACTGAAAAAATTCTGGTTTTTTACAGTTTTTCAATGGAATATGGTTTGGCCTGTTGCATTTGTTTTTGTTGGGGTTTTATTAATCAGCAATGTTATTGGCCATCGTGTTAAACATAATAGGTATGATAAACACAGAAGTTTTGAACTTGATGAATTTGACAATGAAGATGATTTTGAAAATAACGAATATGAAGTAAAAAAACAATAAAAAATAAACGGATGAAAACAATAGATAGTTTTAAAAACAAAAACAAAATGCCCGGGAAAAGCAATAAAGACAGGAGATTAGGTGTCGGTATAATATTTATTTTTATTGGTGCGGTATTAATATTAAGCAATCTGGGTATTATGCCACCAACGTTACGCCACCATATTTTTTCGTGGCAAATGATTTTAATTGCCATTGGTTTGTTCGGGGTGGTTAATAACAGAAACAAAACTTTTGGCTTGATAATGATAAGCGCAGGGGTGTTTTTCCTTTTGCCAGGCATATTAGGTTTCCCTTATCAAATGCGGCACATGTTTTGGCCAGCTGTTTTTTTAGTAATTGGCGCATATATTTTATTGAGGCGTAGGGTCGACCCTGATGATATTGATATGATGGATAGCACTGTAAACGATGAAGACTATATTGATGATTTAAATGTTTTTGGGGGCAGTAAACGTACCATTTCGTCTGCAAATTTTATTGGTGGCAGGGTTACTTCTTTTTTTGGTGGTTCAGAGTACAATATGTTGGCCGCAAATATTTCAGAAAGAAGGGCAGTAATTGATGTTTTAACTATCTTTGGAGGTTCAAAAATAACCGTACCTGCTGACTGGCAAGTCCAAATTGATGTGATTTCAATTTTTGGTGGTTTTTCCGATAAAAGAAATACTTTACCATCAATCCAAATGAGTCTGGATAAAATACTTATAATTAAAGGTTTGGTGGTTTTTGGTGGTGGGGAAATCAGGAATATGTAAATAAATACAACAAAAATAATGCTTAACCCAATTTTAAAAAACAGTGCAACAATATTGATTTACTCATTTATTTGGTTAGTATTGTTGTGCGGGCAATGGTTTTTGTTGCTATATTTTTACGAAATACCCGGCTTGGTTGCATTATACGACAGCCTTGTTTTTAATTCGATGTTTGCCGTTCTGGGAATTGGGGTTTGGTATGTGGTAAAATTTAACGAGATTGAAAACTCGTCGATTATTAAAGTTGTAATAGTCCATTTTATTTCTTCGTTAATTATTGCAACTATTTGGCTAACAGTTACATATTATTTTGCTGTGGGATTGTACGAAGACACCGGATATGTCTATTTTTTTGAACAATCGTTAACATGGCGTTTTGTTACCGGGATTTTTTACTATCTGGTGTTGACTTTAATTTATTACTTGATTTTATACAACCAAAACCTAAAGCAAAAAATTAAGGACGAGGCTAATTTAAAAGCATTAATCTGGCAGGCTGAGGTAGAAGCATTGAAGAATCAAATTAATCCACACTTTTTATTTAACAGCCTTAATTCAATAAGTTCACTTACCGTAACAAGCCCCGAAAAAGCAAGGGATATGATAGTTAAACTTTCTGATTTAATGAGATATTCCTTAAAAGCTAATCCCAATTACAAAACTAGTATTGAAGCAGAATTACAAAATATAGAACGTTACCTTTCAATTGAAAAAGTGCGGTTTGGCAACAAATTACAATACCGGGCAGAAATAGAAACCGAATGTAAAAACAAATTATTGCCAGTAATGATTTTGCAACCCCTAATTGAAAATGCAATAAAACATGGTGTTTATGAAAGTACAGGCAAAATCAACATTAATTTAAAATGTGATTATCTAAATAATAATCTTATTGTTAAAATTGTGAATAATTATGATAATGAGCTAGTTGTAAAGGATGGCGCAGGTATCGGGTTAACAAATATCAGGCAACGTTTACACTTATTATATAGACGCAACGATTTGTTGGAAACCACAATTGAAGATAGCTTATTTAAAGTAAAGCTTGTGATTCCGCAGTAAAATACCGAAGTTTGTAAGCAAAACACTTCGTTAAATTATAGATTTTAGATTATAAATTAAACCTTTAACAATCATCACTTAAACCAAAAAGGTTTGTTTTTGTAAGCTCTTGATGCCTACAGTATTACAAAAACTTAACGGGCTCTGTAGGCAATAAAAATAGACACATGAACAGGATACTAAAAACCATAATAATAGATGACGAACAACCTGCTATAGATTTGTTGAAATTTTATTTAAGAAAATTTGGGCAAATAGAAATAATAAAGGAATGCCAAGATGGTTTTTGTGGGCTGAAAGTAATTAACGAATTAAAGCCAGATTTGGTTTTTTTAGATATCCAAATGCCAAAACTTACAGGTTTTGAACTATTAGAACTACTTGAAAAAAAACCGATGATTATTTTTACGACAGCTTATGATGAATATGCGATTAAAGCCTTTGAGATTAATGCTGTTGATTATCTTTTAAAACCATTTTCGGAGCAGCGCCTTGCTGAAGCAATAACACGTACAGAAAACCAAATGAAAATAGAATCACCGGAAACTAATTACCCGGAGTTGATACAATCCATTGGCGAAAAAGAATATATTAGGCGTATCGTGGTTAAATCGGGACATAAAATAGTTTTTATCCCTGTTGAAGATGTTATTTATCTAGAATCGGAGGACGATTATGTAATGATTTACACAAAAACAGGGAAGCACCTGAAACAGGCTACCATGAAATATTTTGAAAAAGCACTAAACCCATCAAATTTTTTCCGTATACACAGGTCGTTTATTGTTAGAATTGACCAGATAAAGCAAATTGAGCCTTTTGAAAGCGGCAGGTTTATAGCAATATTACAAAATGGTGCCAAACTTTCAATAAGTAAGTCAGGTTATAAAAATTTGAAAGAAAAACTTGGCTTTTAACAGAACTCATTGCAAACAATATCTCCCTTGGGTTAACAGGCTGGCAGTTAGCTTTTTAGGGCTATGCGCAAAACTTTTTAAGTGTTGGCTTTTAAAATATCATTTGTCTATATGTATCAGTAAAATAAACGAATTAAAATAATTTTTCATACCTTTATTGACTAAACAGAATTTGGCTAAAAAATTCAATAGGCAAAAGAGGGGGGATTTGTTTTAAATTGCCAATTTAATTTCCCCGCTTACAAAATAACCATGAAAGTGTCTTATAGCAATAATTTGGTGCGAAGCACCGGACAAAAATAGATACAAGCAAACCACCTGCGCATGGACAATTATTTGAAATAAATTCAAAATGCTAGATTTTTAACATCCCACCTCGTAGGGATACAGCTGTATGTAAGGAAAAGTTATGAAAGCAAAACCAACATATCAAGAACTAGAAAAAGAGTTAGAAGCCTTTCGGATAACAAATAATTTAATAGAAAAAAGCCCGATAATTTGGTTTATCTGGAGAAATGAAGAAACATGGCCGGTTGAGTTTGTTTCAGAAAATGTAAAATCAATTTTGGGTTATACCAAAGATGATTTTCTTTCAGGAAAAGCAAATTACTCAGAAATAATACACCCCGCTGATTTGCAAAGGGTAGAAAATGAAGTAAGCGAAAAAAGCAGGACTAATCTTAATTCATTCACACACAAACCATACAGGCTTATAAGTAAAACCGGCGAAATAAAATGGATAAAAAACATTACTATTATTAGAAAAGACAAAGATAACGGAATAACTCATTTTGAGGGAGTTATTATTGATATTACGGAACAAAAAGAAACAGAAGAAAGTTTGATTCAAAGTGAATTGCGTTGGAAATTTGCCATAGAAGGAAACTCTGATGGATTATGGGATTGGGATTTACTTAGCAATGATATGTTTTTTTCGGAACAATGGAAAAACATGTTTGGCTTTACAGGAGATGAAATAAAAGGAAGCTTAGAAGAATGGGACAAAAGGGTACATCCGGATGATAAAGAAAAGGTATCTGAAGATATTAACAAACACCTAAACGGCGAAACTGATTCTTACCAAAACGAACATCGTGTATTGTGTAAAGATAATAGTTACAAATGGGTCCTAGACAGGGGGAAAATCATTTCGTACACTTCTGACAAAAAACCGGCAAGAATGATTGGTACACATACCGATATTACAAAGCAAAATGTAGTTACTGTAATATCTATAACGGGTAAACTATTATATACAAGTTCAGCAGTTACAGAATTTGCCGGCTACATACCTAAAGAAGAGATAGGAAACAATATTTCAAAGTATTTTGCCAATAAAAAAGACCTTGAACGAGCTTTTAATTTAATTGAAGAGGTTAAAAGAACACAAAAAGGCGGATATTTTGAGTTTTTATACAAACCTAAAAACAAGGCACCGTTTTCGGTAGAGCAAACCTATATGCCCTTAATTGAAAATAACAAAGTATATGCAATACAGCTTGTGTTACGTGATATTTCAGAACGAAAAAAACATGAACAAGCCTTAAAGCAACGCGACACATACATTACTGCACTAAACCAGGCAACAAGTTTACTGTTGCAAAACAATTCTATCCCGTACCAAAAATTTACAGAAATTATAGGAAAAGCAGCAAATGCCAGTAGGACCTATATTTTTAAAAACAATGTAAGCAGAAAGGACGAACTGCTTACCAGCCAAATTTCTGAATATTGTGCTATAGGTATAAAACCAGAAATAGATAACCCCGTGTTGCAAGCCCTTTCCTTTTCAAACTGGATACCCCGTTGGGTAAATTTGTTAGCAAAAAATAAAATAGTAAAAGGAAAAATAGCCGATTTTCCCAGAAAAGAGAGGAAATTGCTTGAACCACAAGATATAAAAGCAATACTAATTATACCTATAATTATTGACAGACAATTTTGGGGCTTTATTGGTTTTGATAATTGCATAAATGAGCAAGAATGGACTTTAACAGAACAAAAATACTTAGAAACAGCTGCAAAAAACCTTGAACAAGAAATAAAACGTAACAAAACACAAAAACTTTTACAAGCAGAAAACCAACGTTTTCAAACCACAATGGATGCAATGGATGCCATTGTTTATGTGGCTGATATTGAAACATATGAGCTTTTGTATTTGAATAAATTAGGAAAAGAATTAACCGGTGATAAAATAGGTGAAAAATGCTATACAGCTTTACAAAAAAGGCAAACAAAACCTTGCGATTTTTGTACAAACCACTTGCTGGTTGATAAAAATGGAAATGCTAAAAAACCATATATTTGGGAATTCCAAAACACGAAAACAAAACATTGGTACCAGTGCAGGGACCAAGCAATTAAATGGATTGATGGAAGGCTTGTACGAATTGAAATTGCAACAGATGTTAGTGATAAAAAACATGCAGAAACAGCTCTAATTTCAGAAAAAGTATTCTCTGAAAAAATAATTGAAACAAGTAGTGCTTTAATTGTTGGCCTTGACCACAAACATATAATACGTATATTTAACAAAGGTGCCGAAAAAACAACCGGATATAAAAAAGCAGAAGTAATAGGTAAAGATTGGTTTAAAATCTTTTTCCCCGAAAAAATGCTAAACGAAATGAATAGTATTTGGGAAAATTCTTGGAAAACTTTATCGCATTCATATGAAAACCCTATTTTAACAAAATCGGGCAATGAAAAAATCGTTTCGTGGCAAACAACAGGCCTATATGATGGAAAAGATATTAGTAAACATATAATGATATCAATTGGTGAGGATATTACCGACCGCAAACAAGTCGAGCAGGCCTTAATAGAAAGTAAAGAAAAATATCATACAGTTGCCAATTATGCATATGATATGGAATATTGGGTAAGCCCACAAGGTAAATTTATATATGTTTCACCATCATGCGAACGAATAACAGGATACAATGTAAATGAGTTTTTGCAAAATCCTAGCTTGTTATTATCGATTGTCCATCCGGATGATAAAGGTATTATGAAAAAACATAGGCGAGGAGCTTCTAAAACTGATAACGCTGAGCCAATCGAGTTTCGTATTATTACAAAAAGTGGCGAAATTCGCTGGATTGGCCATGTATGCCAAAATGTCTATAATAGTAATGAGGTTTATATTGGGATACGTGGAAGTAACCGTGATATTACCTCCCATAAAAATTCTGAACAGGTACTAAAAGAAAAAAGAAAACTAAACGAGTTATTATTAGATAGTATGCCATATCCAATTATGCTGATAAACAAAAAACGGATAGTTTTAGCTGCCAATAAATTGGCATTGGATTCAGGTGTGGTAGTTGGGGACTATTGCTGGAAAGAATTTGGTAAATCATTATGCCTTTCCGAGAAAAATAAGTTGCGTGCCTTGAATAACCCCGATGATCCGCTAATTAAATGTACATTTTGCTTGGCCGATGAAATTGGGCAAACCAATAAACCGGCTAACAATCCAGCTGTTGATGCTTTCGGGAAAATATGGGATACATACTGGATACCTTTGAACGATAACGAATATTTGCATTACGCAATTGATATTACTGATAGAAAAAAAGATGAATTATTATTAAAAAAGCAACTTAACTACATCAGTTTCACTAATAAGTTATCAACTGGTTTTATTAACATCGAAAGCATTGAAATTGATAAGATGGTTACCGAATTAATTAAAACAACGGCTCAATTTACAGGTGTTGAACGGGCTTATGTGTTTTTGCTTTCGGCAGATAAAAAAAGGCTTGAAATGACCCATGAGTGGTGCAAAGAAAATATCGCATCCCGTAATGGTGTTTTCGATAGGCTAAATGTAACAGATTATAAAGATTTTGTCGATACCTTAAAAAGAAACGAAATAGTACAGTTGCATACAGCCGATTTAAAACTGCTCCCCGAACACAAGGCAAATATGGCCATACTTGACCAATTGCAAATAAAATCATTTATTGTTTTGCCTCTATTAACGGGCAGCAAGTTAATTGGTTTTATTGGTTTTGATGCTACTGATGGGCAGATAGGGTGGACAACAGAAATGATGGACAGTTATAATTTATGTAAAGCAATAATAACTAACACGATTGAACGAAATACCGCTGATACAGCCCTAAGTTTAAGTAAACTCGAATTACAAAAGCTTAATAATGAATTAGTTGACATGGTAAAAATCGAAGTTGATAAAAGCAGGGAAAAAGACCATATGATGATGGTGCAATCCAGACAGGCGGCAATGGGCGAAATGATTGGCAGTATTGCACACCAATGGCGGCAACCCCTTAACGATATTGGCTTATATGTTCAAAATTTGCAAAACAAGTTTACAAAGGATAGGCTTACTAAAGAAAATGTTGACAATTTAGTTGAAAAAACCATGACTAAGTTGGAATATATGTCGCATACAATCGAAGATTTCCGCAATTTTTTTCGTGGAGATAAGGAAAAAAAGATATTTTCGTTAGAAGAAAATATAAATAATGCATTGTTATTGACCAAATCAAGTTTTGACAATAATTTTATCGAGGTAATTAGTAAATTACAGAAAGATGTGTTCTTATCTGGATACCCAAATGAGTTTTCGCAGGCCGTTTTAAATATTTTAAACAATGCAAAAGATGTTTTAATCGATAGGGAAATAGAAAACCCTTATGTGGGAATTGATTTGTTAGAATACAACGATAAAATTACATTATTGATTTCAGACAACGGAGGAGGGGTTGATGAAGATGTAATTGATAAGATTTTTGAGCCATATTTCACAACAAAAAGTGAACAAACCGGGACTGGTTTAGGTTTGCATATATCAAAAACTATTATTGAACGGAATATGGATGGCAAACTATCTGTTAGAAACACAAAAATAGGGACGGAGTTTAAAATTGAGTTTAAACAATAAATAAATTGAATGCTGGTCATTTGCAAGTTCCAACAACTTAGTAAGTTTATCAAACTTGCTAAGTTTTAATGCCATAACCGTAGAACTTTTGATTATTGAATGTTTGCTTTTTTTGTGATTTGGTTATATCGTAAGGGATTGTGATGGAATAAATTGACAGTTTTAAACGAAGATGTTTTGGTTTTTAGCAATTTGAAAAAACTAATAATAGCGGGCTATTTGAAGCGTTTTTCAAAGAAGATAAAAAGCAAAAGAGCAAGTTGAAGGCGTCAAGTTATTTCGGAATTCATCCCCTATCCAGTTTTTAAAGTTGTTATTTAAAATCTCTTTCTGTTCGCTCATTGGTTTTTTATAATTGGTAAATAAAATTTTCTGGAAATTCTTTGTTTTAAATTTCCTCCCTTTTTCTCCACCAAATTGATCGGTATAACCATCAGAAAACGAATATAGGCAATCGCCTCTTTCTAGTTGGAATTTATAATTTGTAAAATCTTTTTCTTTAACATGTACGCCTATGGGTTGCCTGTCGGCTTTCAATATCATGAATTTTTCTTCAGGTGTTTCCCTGATAATATAAAGCGGGTTATGTGCACCCGAATATTGCAATTCTAAAGTTTCTGTATTAATATAGTACAAAGCAAGATCCATCCCATCTTTTGTTTCTCTTGCCCTGCCTCTTTGGCCAAGTGATTCTTTTACCTTGTAGCGCAAAAGGTTTAAAATCTCATTTGCATCATCTAAATCCTTGTGGCTTACAATTTCATTTAAAAAAGAAGTGCCCAATATACTCATAAATGCCCCCGGCACACCATGGCCTGTACAATCTGCAACAGCCACAATTATAAAATCGTCGATTTTCTTTATCCAGAAAAAATCCCCACTTACAATATCCCTAGGCTTAAACAAAAGAAAATAATCGTCTAAAACAGAATCTACATAGTCAGTTGAAGGGAAAATCGCTTTCTGTATTTTCCTGGCATAATTTATACTGTCAAGAATTTCTGCTTTGCTTTTCAATGCATTGTTCCAGTGTTTTTCTAATTCCCTTGATTGTTCAAGCAATTCTTCTGATTGTTCCACCAACACTTCTTTCTGTTTTTGTATTTTAGTATTCCGTTGTTGTAATTGTTCAGCCTGGACTTTAATCTCCTCACTTTTTTCTATTATTTCAGCATTTTGCATAATCAGCAAATCATTTGCTTTTTTCTTTGCCTTGTATTGTTTGTATAATAAAATTGAAAATACCAATATTACTGTAAAAAACCCAAAAAATGCAACAAGCCATTGGCGTTGCCTTTTTACCTCTGCTTTTTGCTCTTCAATTGTAAGTTTTTGTTCTTTTGTCTCAGTAGATAACTGATCAATAGCTTGACCTTTACTGGTAGTGTCTTTAACAAGGGTTTCTTTTTCGCTTTGCACTATTGATAATGTGCTGTCTATTTGGCTCAATTCTGATTCTTTTTCATCAAGTTCACGTTTACCAGCCTTGTACTTGGTTTCCAGGATTTCTATTTTCCTTCTATCCGATGATAAATTTATAGTACCTTTGTATTTATAATATTCTTCTAAGTATTCATACGCTTCTTTATGTTTCCTCTGTTCTTTACAAAGCCTGGTTATTGCTTCGTAACATTTATACGCTAATTCAACATATTTTGCATCTTTGGCTAATTTTAATGATTTTATATAAGCTACCAATGCTTTTTTTTCTTTTTTATTTGCATCATGAACCGAGGCAATATTGAATAAAGTTTTTAGGTACGAAGTTTTAGGGCTGAGTTTTTCACGAATTGCTAATTCCTTTTCATAATTCTTAATAGCCGATTTATATTTATTCCGTTTATAATAGGCTGTACCAATCATGTTCAGGGCATTTGCCTTCATGTTCTCATCTTTCAATTTTTTGGCTTCTGAATATGCCTTATTGGCATAATCAAGGCTTTTTTTCGGCGAAACGGATAAATAAGCTTTTGATAATTGATATAAAGTTTCAAATTTATCTTTCCCTTTAGCTTTTTTTAGCCTTTTTTCCAGTTCTGGTATAGTGCCCTGTGCATTAATTAATGCCCCAATCCCAACAAAACATATAACAATAAAAAGGAATTTTTTCATTTGTATTAGAATATAAAATTATTGAATAATTTCTTTTTGATAAAGCAAATTTTAGGCCTTTAATAGTCATAATGTGAAGTTTTATTGTTTTTGCTTAATAATTAATGAGCCTTGTCTAAAAAGGGTGAAAAGCACAATCTGAAAATCAACATTTACCCCTAACTCTAAAGGACGTCCTGATTTTCAGCGACTTCGCCCTTTAGGGTTGAGGTAATAAGTTGCTGAAAACCTAGTATTAAGGCTTTTTAGACTGGACACATTAATCTATAATATCATTATTAAAAATATGCTATACCCAAGCTCAGCAAATACCCATCGTGAGTTTTCTTTGATTACATAAAGTGCTATTTTCAATTAGCTTGCCTGATTTACCCAGAATGAGTACAATTTATACTAATTGAAACTAACTAATCAAAAACAATTAATTATAAACTAAAAAAAATCTGTTTTTTTTATTAAATTTGTGTGTTTAAATATAAATAATGAAGAAATTAAATCTAGGACATTCAGATTTTAAAGATATAATACAAAACAACAACTATTTTGTAGATAAGTCATTATTTATTGAAGAAATTTTAAACTCACAAAAAGCAGTACTATTATTACCTCGTCCGCGCAGGTTCGGTAAAACACTGAATTTATCAATGCTTAAATATTTTTTTGATAAAAGCGAACCTGAAAATGAAAACCTGTTTAAAGGTTTACAAATTTGGCAAACAGGCATTGATATTAAACAGCATTGTTGTAAATATCCCGTAATTTCTTTAACTTTTAAAGATGCAAAAGCTAGTACATGGTCAAAAACGTTTGAACATATTAAATTAGAAATCTCAAAAGCTTATCAGCAGCATTACTATCTGCTAGAAAACAACACTTTGCATAGTTACGAAAAAAAAGAGTTTAAAAAAATATTAAACAAAACTGCTAACGATATAAATTTCGAGTCAAGTATTAAACTACTATGCGAATACCTGCAACGCTATCATAACGAGAAAGTTGTGGTTTTGATTGATGAATATGATGCTCCCATTCAAGCAGGTTATACAAGTTTTTATGAGACCGTTGTTGCCTTTATTCGGAGTTTGTTAAGCGGTACATTTAAGGATAATTCAAATCTTTACAAGGGCATTATTACCGGGATACTCAGAATATCAAAAGAAAGTATTTTTTCGGGTTTAAATAACGTAAGTGCATATCCCGTTACCAAAAACCGGTTTTCTGATAAATTTGGGTTTACAAAATCGGAAACAAAGCAAGTATTATCTGATTTCAATATTAAAACCGATATTGAACAAATTAAAAAATGGTACGATGGTTATAAGTTCGGAAATTCTGAAAATATTTACAATCCTTGGTCTATTCTTAGTTACGTTATTGAACACGAAGATGGTTTTGATACTTTTTGGGCTAATACAAGTTCCGATGAACTAATAAAAAAACAATTAAAAGGGAAAAACGCAAACTATACCCGACAAGAATTATTGAAACTAATTAATAATGAAACAATAGAAAAAGATATTGAAGAAAATTTTGTATTCACTGACTTAGAATCTGATAAAGAATTGCTTTGGACCTTGCTCTTATATAGCGGTTACTTAACCATAAAAAATAAAATCTCACAAAAAAAATATGAACTTGCCATTCCAAATTATGAGATAAAAACAATATTTCAAAATACTATTTTATATTGGTTAAAAGTAGATGTTAAAATCCATAAAACGCTTTTGGAAAACACTGCGAATAGTCTAATAGTCAATAACATAAAAGGTTTTGAGATAGGGTTTAAGCAAATAATTGGCGATACTTTCAGCTACTTTGACACAGCAAAAAATCATGAATACGTATACCATTCATACATACTTGGTTTATTGGCAATTATAGGTGATGATTATATTATAAAATCAAACAAAGAGAGTGGGGAAGGAAGGTATGATATTTTGCTAATTCCGCACGATAAAACAAAAAACGGGATAGTTATAGAGATTAAACAAATTAGTAAACAACAAGAAAACGAAAACAATAATGAATTTGTGGAGCGTATTAACAAACAAATAAATTTAGCCTTAAATCAAATAAATAAAAACAAATACTATAAAGAACTGATTGAAAATAAAATAATAAAAGTCCCGATAGTTTTTGCCGGGAAAGAACCTTATATTACAGAGCAAAAAGCCAAGGCTAAAAACAGGAAAAAAAATAATAATACAAGTATTACATAAACAAACAATGGGAAAAAGCATTTTAAGCCATAGTAGGATAGATGAAATTATCATAAATATAAAAACTGATGATTTTGCCAAGGAGTTTATTAAACTTGTTGATGCCCGTTTGGAAAAATCATATGTTTTTCACCGAAATATTTTTCACCGTAGGATAGATTTTAAAGGTAGTATTTTTAGGTTTGCATGGAACGGGTGGGATCTATTTAACACCATTAGCAATGGTGAAATTGAATTTGAAAGCAAAGACCAAAAAACCTATATCAGCCACAAAATATATTTTACCGAAACATTTACAATTGCTTTACTTTTTACATTAATCCCTATAACAATAGGTGGTGATTGGCCAATCCGTCTTTTTGTTTTTTTGCTGATTTGGCTATCATATATAACAACCTATCTCATATCTATTTATAGGTTTAACAGTTATATCGCCCAAACACTTATTCAAGTTAATAGTAAAGTAGGCTACGAAAAAAAAGAAATCATAAAATCATAAAAATATGAATAGAGATCAAATGCTTAAAAAACTCGGGGACATGCAAGAAAAAACCTGGGATATGATAGTAATTGGTGGTGGTGCCACTGGATTGGGTACAGCACTTGATGCATCAACACGTGGGTTTAAAACCTTACTGCTAGAGCAATCAGATTTTTCAAAAGGGACATCAAGCCGTAGCACAAAATTAGTACATGGCGGTGTCAGGTATTTAGCACAGGGTGATATTTCATTAGTTTTAGAAGCCTTGCATGAGCGTGGCCTACTACGGCAAAATGCACCGCATCTTGTTAAAAATCAAGCTTTTATAATACCGAATTATACTTGGTGGACTGGCCCGTTTTTTACTGTTGGGATGAAAGTTTATGATATGATGGCAGGTAGCTTAGGCCTAGGCCCTTCTGAGCATATTTCAAAAGAAGAAACTCTTGAAGCCATACCTAACCTATCGGAAAATGAACTTAGCGGCGGTGTTATTTATTACGATGGGCAATTTGACGATTCAAGGCTTGCGGTAAACATTGCCCAAAGTATTGTTGAAAACGACGGAGTGCCATTAAATTATTGTAAAGTTACAAGTTTGCTAAAAGATAATGATGGCATGATTAGCGGTGTTATGGCAAAAGATATGGAAAGCGGTGAGGAATTTATGATTAAAAGTAAAGCAGTAATTAACGCTACCGGAGTGTTTGTTGATGATATTTTAAAAATGAACGACCCCGAAGCCAAAAAAATAGTGCGCCCAAGCCAAGGTGTTCATATTATTTTAGATAAATCGTTTTTGCAAGGCGATTCTGCCATAATGATACCAAAAACATCAGATGGCCGTGTTTTATTTGCAGTACCTTGGCACGATAAAGTTGTGGTTGGCACAACCGACACACCAATTGACGATGCCAGCCTTGAACCAAGGGCACTTGATGAGGAAATTGACTTTATTTTGACCACAGCGGCGCAATATCTGAAAAAAGACCCGAAAAAAGAGGACGTACTATGCATATTTGCAGGTTTAAGGCCACTGGCAGCACCTCAAGGCGACGATTCTTCTACAAAAGAAATCTCAAGAAGCCATAAGCTAATTGTTTCGCTTTCGGGTTTGGTTACCATAACAGGCGGCAAATGGACAACTTACCGAAAAATGGCTGAAGATACCGTAAACAAAGCAACTATGATTGCTGGTTTGGAGCGACATAAATGTGTTACTGAAAACATGCCAATTCATGGATATGTTAAAACAGTTGATTACAACAACCACCTGTATGTTTATGGTTCTGATAGGGTAAAATTAATGGAGCTAATAAACAAAAAACCAGAATTAGAAGAATTGCTACATGAAAACCTGCCATTTTTAAAAGTAGAAGTATTGTGGGCAGCCCGCCATGAAATGGCACGTACGGTTGAAGATGTACTTGCCCGTAGGGTACGTGCACTGTTTTTAGATGCCCGTGCTAGTATAGCTATGGCACCCGAAGTTGCCAAAATTATGGCTGAAGAATTAAAATATGATGAACAATGGGTTAGCAGCCAGGTAAAAGAATATACCGAACTTGCCAAAAACTATTTACTGGTTGTTTAAAAAAGCACTTCGTTAAAACTTTTTTTAAAAACTTACTGTCTATATAATATCGGTATTTTTTCATATAAGCCCCAAAGTGGGCGTTAAGCAATAGCCCTGTGCATAGCACAGGGTTGTAAATCAACATGTTACAATAGCCCTGAATGGGCGTAAGATGAATATTTTACTTTATGGACAAACTCTAATTAATCGGTAAACCAAAAACAGAAAACTGCTCAAACTAGCGGATTTTATTTAGCATAAGTATCTTGACAAAATTAACAATTATAATAAAATGTTTAAATTTCTAAGCCCGGCAAAACACATTGCTCAATTACCCGAAAAAGAAATCCCACCAGAATACAACAAAAACCGGATAAAAGTATTTATTGGAATTTTTGTTGGTTATGCCGGATATTACCTTGTCAGGAAAAATTTTGCACTTGCAATACCAAATTTAATAGAAATGGGTTTTACAAAATCAGAACTTGGTTTTGCACTTTCAGGTGTTTCAATAGCCTATGGTTTGAGTAAATTTTTCATGGGAAATGTATCCGATAGAAGTAACGCACGGATATTTATGCCTTTGGGTTTGGTTGTGTCTTCAATAGTTATTGCCTCAATGGGTTTAATATCGTGGGCAACTTCAAGTATAAGCATAATGTTTGTGCTACTATTATTAAATGGTTGGTTTCAAGGTATGGGATGGCCTCCAAGTGGGCGGGTATTGGCACATTGGTTTTCGCAAACAGAAAGGGGCTCGAAAATGGCATTGTGGAATATTGCACATAATGTGGGCGGGGGGTTAATTGGCCCATTGGCAATTGCAGGCATTGCAATTTTTGGCAATTGGCACAGCACCTTTTATTTTCCGGCATTAATAGCCTTTTTAATAGCAATACTAACTTATATTTTACTTCGCGACACACCGCAATCTGTTGGTTTACCGTCAATTGAAGAGTTTAAAAACGATTACCCGAAAACATACGATAAAAATCAGGAAACTGAATTTACCGCAAAAAAAATATTCACAAAGTATATTTTGCCCAACAAATGGCTTTGGTCTATTGCCATGGCCAATGCCTTTGTTTATTTTGTAAGGTATGGTGTTGTCGATTGGGCTCCCACATATCTTACCGAAGTAAAAGGTTTTTCGGCCAACGACTCAAAATGGGCATATTTTGCATACGAATGGGCAGGTATACCTGGCACTCTTTTATGCGGTTACTTAAGCGACAAGCTTTTTAAGGGCAGGCGCGCCCCAGCTGGTATCATATACATGGTATTTGTATTCATCGCAATACTTGTTTATTGGTTTAACCCACCTGGGCATCCTGTAATCGATAATATTGCGCTAATTGCAATCGGCTTTTTAATTTATGGTCCGGTAATGCTGATTGGTGTACATGCCATTGATTTGGTGCCAAAAAAAGCAGCAGGTACAGCAGCGGGTTTAACTGGTCTTTTTGGCTATTTTATTGGGGCTTCAATACTAGGTAACATTGCCATGGGATATATAGTTGATAATTATGGATGGGATGGCGGGTTTTTTATGTTATCCATATCTAGTTTATTAGCCATTGCATTTCTTGCCTTTACATGGAACCAAGGTGGTATTTCTGACAAAAAAGAATAACAATATTGTGAATAGGTACAAACCATGTTTGGTAGTACAAGCTCTCGACTAAATATACACGGTACCTAATTAAAGTCTATCCTTAAAGTCATCGGATGGCTCTTTTTACTGAAATTACAGAATCTAGAAATTTTGTAACCAGTTAATTAGAAATTCATCAGATGACTAATTGAACAAAAACCTGATATTATAGGTTCTGTGTTAAAATCCAAATTAATTTATAAAATATTTGCCGCTTTTCAATTGTCGGGTACAAAGTGTGTTCTTTTACAAAAACACCATCGTGATATAAATGTATGATATCCTTGTTCGATG
>NBLH01000088.1 GCA_002084525.1 Bacteroidetes bacterium 4572_117
GAAAACCTTTTTCCTCTTAATTTAGCCAAAACATTTCCCGAATTGAAGCAAAAATAAACAATTTTACAAATCTTTTAAAGATGCACTTGCTTAAGTGGATACGTACATTCTTTACTTCTTCTCAACCCAAATTTATGACAATCTTTTACGCAAGTCAAGTTATTTGCAAATTATTTAAAATTTTATTCTAATAATTTACTCATTTTTACAAAATATATTAATTTTATGGAGTTTAATAACCAACAAATAACAAAACTATGACACAAGAAATTTCCTCAAAAAACACAAAAGCTCAAATTATGGATGCTTATGAAGAGCTATTAAAAAAAGTAAAAAATGCGAAGGCAGATGTCCCAAAACAAGTGCAAGAAGAAAAGCAGCGTGTTGAAATTGTCGAAAAAGTGGCAGATGTATCAAATAAAGGAATCGGTAAAGAAATTAACAGTCTGCGGGTAAATTTAAATAGTTCGCTTGAAGAATTAGAAAATAACTTACTGTCCGAATTTAAAAAGCTGGAAGAAATTCGTGCTGCCATGCATATTGAAAAACAGAACCTGGAAGATTTGTATTCGCTTTCAACAACAACAGATTCGTTGGCTGCCATGTTGTTGGCACAAAAAGAGCGAAAAGAAAATTTTGAGGCTGAAATTAAAGCTAAAAAAGATGCTTTTGAGATTGAAATGACCAGCCTACAAGATCAATGGAAAGCCGAAAAAGAAAAAGAGAATATAGAACAGAAAGATTTAGCAGCAGAATTAAAAAAGAACCGTAAACGTGAAGAGGAGGAATATCAATACAAATTAAAGATTGATAGACAAAAAGAAAAAGATGAATACGAGAGTCAAAAAGCCAAATTGGAAAAAGAGCTGAGTGACAAACAGTTAAACTTTGATCAGGAAATGGCAAAGCGTGAAGCTGATGTTGCCCAAGCCGAATCTGAATTAATTGAGTTGCGAAAAAACAATGAAGAATTCCCGAAAAAGTTAGAAAAATCATTAAGTGAAAAAGAAAGAGAAATAACAACGCGCTTAACAGTAGAATTTGAGTTTGAAAGCAAACTATTGGCAAAACAAAATGAGGGTGAACTCAAACTTAAAGAGCAAACAATAATATCTTTACAAGAAAAAATTAGTGAAATGCAGCTGCAAATAAAAGAATTGACACAAAAAACAAACCTGGCAGAATCCAATGTAAAAGATATTGCGGTAAAAGCAATTGAAAGCTCGTCAAAAATTCAGGTTTTCCCAACAAAAGAGAAAAAAGAAGAAAATTAAATTATAAATTATATGGCTAAGAAAAGAAAAAAACTGTTAGCAGCAAACCAATGTCGCCTGAAAAATATATTATCCAAAAAGGCAGGGATTTGGAATTTCATGAATGCGTGATAAATGATAACTGGAGTAAATCAGGGCTGGCTATTATTACCGTATGCAAAAAAATGCCAAGTGGTAATCTTGTTGCTTGCTTATATTTGTTAGATATTTACTGCCTTGGGCTTAAAAATACCTTATATAACTTCAATATGAGCGAATTAGAATATGAAGATTTTGTTGAAAAGACTTATTCAAAACAAGAGGGGCGTATCAATAAATGCGAAACAGTTTTTGCCCATAATATTATTTATGGTGCTATTGATTATGCAGAAAATTTAGGCTTTTTGCCACAAAAGGATTTTAAAACAACTGAATTTTTGCTAAACCCCGATTTATTAAGTGATGAAATAGATGACATAGAGTTTGGTAAAGACGGGAAACCACTATTTATACAAGGCCCAAATGACAATGCGACTAGAATAATTAACAAACTTAATGAAACTGTTGGCAGAGATAATTACCATTATATGCGGGCAGGAGAAGATATAGAAATGTAAGGATTCAAACTTTTAACAATTGAGGTTTTTCCAAAAAGTCATCCGATGAATATATTTGCAAAACATATCGAGACTTTAAGTCTGATAATCAGTCAATTATAGATTTATCGGGTGACTAAATAATTAATTTAGGCCTTTTCGGAGTGCGTTCACAATTTAACCATTTGAACTATAATTCTGAAACTTCACCATTTAGATTTTATCTCACATAAAAAAAAACAGAAATAAAATGGCTTAGACTACCCAACAATACAAAAACATGAAAAATAGCATGATTATATGGTAGTTTTTTAATTAAATATAAAGCAGCACCTATTGTATAAAACAAACCACCAACAAAAAGCCAAAACAAACCCTCGCTCGATAAATTGTTTATCAGAGGTTTTATTGCAATAATCACAACCCAGCCCATAAGTACATATGCTAAAGTTGATATTTTATTGAACCTTCCTGTATAAAACAGTTTTACTACTAAGCCAATAATCGCCAATGACCATATTATCCCAAAAATAAGCCAACCCCAAAACCCATTTAATGTAACCAAAGCAAAAGGAGTGTATGTACCAGCAATCAGCACATAAATGGCTGAATGATCAAAGACATTCAATTTTTTTTTGAGTTCTGGCTTTTTGGCTCCATGGTACAAGGTAGAGGCGAGGTATAATAAAACCAAACTGCTGCCATAAATACTGAAACTTACAATATGCCAAACATTTCCTTCAGTAATGGCGTAAATAACCAACAAAATTAAGGCTGGGATGCTTAAAGCCAATCCAAAGCCATGGCTTATTGTATTTATTGATTCTTCTTTTGGGCTGTACGGGCTTTTATATATCATTTTACTTTTTCAAGAAATTAAAATACAAAAGTAAGCAAGCATAAGACAATAGTTGTTTAACAATTGGTAAAAAAAGCGCTATTCTTTTGTGGCATTCAACATATGGAATTTTCCTTTAGGGCCGGGTTTCCGCTTAACTTTAAAGCCAACTTCCCTCAAAGCCCTTTTTACTACACCTGCCGACGAATAAGTGCTCAGTAAGCCGCTGACTGACATAGCATTATAGATTTTATCAAATATGTTTTTTGTCCAAAGTTCAGGCTGTTTCGAGGGTGAAAAAGCATCAAAAAATACCAAATCGATGTTTTTAAGCTCATTAAAGTTATAATCGAGCAAATCTGATTTACGTTTAATAAGCCTAAAATTAGGACTTATATTTGATTCATTATCCCATCCAAGATCATGTAGTTTCAAAAAAAATTCATTGTCAACACTCAATTTTTCTGTATAATTAAGCTGTTTAACTAAGCCTTTTTTTAATGGAAATTTCTCAAGGGTAAAATAGTTTATGTTTTTATTATTAGCTGCTGCAAATTGATAGGTCAGTAAGGCATTTAATCCGGTACCAAAGCCAATTTCCAGTATATTTATTTCAGTTTTGTTGATTAATGAAAGCCCATTTTGAATAAATACATGTAGCGATTCGTTTATTGCACCGTTTTCGGAATGGTAAGTTTCACCTATACCAGAATTTAATACGGTATGTGAGCCATCAGTTGTTAATATAAGTTTATTTTCTGATAACATTGTTTATGATTTTGTCAGGCCCCATAATTCATCGGACTCGAAAAAATGTTTGGAATAAGCCCCATTAGCAACTTTCATCATAGCTTTTGCAACTATAGTAGCAGGAATAGCTTTATATTTCTTCAGCTTGCCAATCATCATAAATCCCGTGAATTGCATAAGCTTTTGTCCTATTGTTTCTGCAAATCGAGGTTCATCCCTATTTCCGAGCAACAACGAAGGCCTGAAAAAATAAGCGCCTTGTTTTTTATTTTCCAAAACAGTTTGTTCCATCCGCCCTTTGTTTCGCAAATAAGAATTACTGCTTTTTTCATCAGCACCTACCGATGAAACAATAAGTAAATTTTTTATCCCATTTTTTATAGCTGTCCTCGCCAACCATACAGGTATACCAACATCAACCTTTTCGTAATTAAACCTTGTGCCGGCTTTTTTCGCAGTTGTACCAACACAACAAAACAAATCGTCAGCCTTTATTTCAAGTTCTGCGCTTACAAAGGCTTTATCTTCAAGAATTATTTCCTCAATTTTAGGGTTTGTGTAATCCTGAGCACGGCGATTGAATATCAAAACACTGCTATATAGCTCATTACCAATCAATTGCAAGACTAGCTCGCTACCAACCAAACCTGTTGCGCCAAAAACTGCTGCGACTTTACCCATACTTAATATTAATTAGAGTTTATAAAGCCATGACATTTATCTTACGCCCATTCAGGGCTAATGTAATACACTGATTCTCAACCCTGCGCTACGCACAGGGCTAATGCTTACCGCCCACTTTGGGGCTTAAATGAAAAAGTAAAACACTCTGCTACAAGCAGACTTTACATCTTAACATTAACCAGCCCTAACAATAGTTTCATCCCTATCAGGCCCTACGGACACTATCCATACAGGTACACCTGTTTCTTCTTCAACAAATTTAATATACGTTTTTAATTCTTCCGGAAGCTTCTCAAATGATTTTACATTGGTTATATCCTCATCCCAACCGGCAAATTCTTTATAAACAGGTTCTAAATTATCATTTATTTCAAAAGGCACTTCAGTGGTTACCTTATCATTTATTTTATATGCCGTAGCTACTTTAAACTTTTTTAAACCACTTAAAACATCTGCTTTGGTCATAATAAGTTTGGTTACGCCATTTATCATTACCGAATATTTCAGCAAAGGCATATCCATCCAACCACATCTACGCTCACGTCCGGTTGTGGCTCCAAATTCATGTCCTTTATCCTGCAAATATTTTCCATCGGCATCAAAAAGTTCAGTAGGAAAAGGCCCGCTGCCTACCCTGGTGCAATACGATTTAAAAATGCCTATTACCTCGCCTGTTTTGCCGGGGGGTACACCTAATCCAATATTTGCCCCGGCACTTACTGTATTTGAAGATGTTACAAAAGGGTACGAGCCAAATTCTATATCGAGCAAAGTGCCTTGTGCACCTTCTGCCAGCACTTTTTCATCCTCTTTTAGGGCATTATTTATAAAATATGCACCATCAATTGTTTTAAATTGTTTTATGGTTTCAATACCTTTAAACCATTCTTTTTCTTGTTCGATAATATCAAACTCAAAATCGTATTGCTTTAACAAGTGCAAATGCTTTTCTTTCAAGAAATTGTAACGCTCCAAGAAATTATCCTCCAAAACATCGCCAATCCTTAAACCATTTCGCCCGGTTTTATCCATATAAGTTGGGCCAATACCTTTTAAAGTTGAACCTATTTTTGTTTTTCCTTTGGCAGATTCAGAAGCGGCATCAAGTATTTTATGAGTCGGTAAAATTAGATGCACTTTTCGTGATAGGTACAAATGTTTTAATGATTCGGGTGAAATATCCCTAATTTTTAATATTTCCTCCATAAAAATAACAGGATCAAGCACAACACCGTTACCAATTACATTAATTGTATTTTCACGAAAAATCCCTGAAGGGATTGAATGTAAAACATGCTTAAAATCACCAAATTCTAAAGAATGACCGGCATTTGGTCCACCCTGAAAGCGAGCTATAATATTGTATCCGGGGCTTAATACATCAACAATTTTTCCTTTACCTTCATCGCCCCATTGTAGCCCTAATAATACATCCATATCCATAATAAAATATTTGTTTAATAATACGTTATATTTTTGCCGCAAATGCACGAATAAAAAAGTAACGAACTAATAATCAGCAGTATATACAATCATCTGACAATATTCTAATCTACTGATTATCAGCCACTTTCAAAAATGCACCGAACTATTGATAATAAGTAAAATCCCTTTTCGGGAAACCGACTTGCAAACTTACATATTTTTTTCAGAGTAAAATAAAATAAGGAAAGGAAAATGATTACTGATTTTTGTCACTTGCACAATCTTCGCATAAACCATAAAAATATAAAGAGTGATAATCAATCTGAAACTTTGTTAAATCGGCAGCGGTTGTTTGTATTTCTTGAATACGTGGGTCGCAAAACTCAACAACTTTACCGCATTCTGTGCATATTAAATGATCGTGTTGGCGACATTCATGGGCTTTTTCAAATTGTGCGATATTTTTCCCAAACTGATGTTTTACAACTAAGTTGCATTCCAAAAGTAATTCAATAGTATTATATAGTGTTGCCCTGCTTACCCTATAGTTTTTATTTTTCATAAAAAGATAAAGCGATTCAACATCAAAATGACCGTCCCTTGAATATATTTCATCAAGTATTGCATATCTTTCCGGGGTCTTTCTATGGCCCATTTTCTCCATATACTCAACAAATATTTGTCTTACGGTCCCTTTTGTATCGGCACAAATCATATTTTAATCTAATTTAATAGTCAGTTCAAAATTATAAAAAAATATAAAGATACACAATACTTATTTAGAATAATTCTAAATAAGACACTAAAACCCCTGGTTTACTGATTGTACTGTTCTACCCTTTTTAGACTGAACTCATAAATATTACCAAAAAACTATTTAACGGCAATTGTCTCAATTTCAACCAAAACACTAAGAGGTAACTCTTTTACTGCAAAAGCAGCCCGTGCAGGTGGGTTTTCTGCATAATATTTGCCATAAACGGTATTCATTGCTGCAAAATTCTTCATATCCGATAACAAACATGTTGATTTTACTACGTTTTCAAAACTAAACCCAGCTGCTTCAAGAATAGCCCCAATGTTTTTCATTACTTGTTCTGTCTGTAAAGTAATGTCTGCTTCAACCAACTTACCCGTTAAAGGATCCATTGGTATCTGACCGGAAATATATAAAGTATTTCCTGATAAAATTGCCTGGCTGTATGGGCCAATTGCCTTAGGTGCGTTTTCTGTATTTATTACTTGCTTCATAAGTTATTTTTTATTGTTTTTATTTGTGAAATACTGATGAATTAGTCCAAAAAGCCGCTTAGCAGATAGTTTTGCAAAAAACACAAAAAGTATTATGTTGTGTATCAACACATTAACAAAACCGCTTAGCGGCTCTATAGGCTAATATTTAGTTTTTAAACCGGGCTCATTAATGAGTCCAGTCTAAAAAGCCTTAATACGATATTTTCAGCAACTTATTACCCCAACCCTAAAGGGCGAAGTCGCTGAAAATCAAGACGCCCTTTAGGGTTAGGGGTATATCTTGATTTTTAGATTGTACTTTTTCACCCTTTTTAGACCGAACTCATTGATATAATGATCAAAGATATTATTTTTTTACGAAATAAATCACAATCACATTTTTCCTATTGCTTTTCATTATCATTAAAATGATACTTAAAATCAATAGTACCTGAACTTGTATCAAAGTCCACAAAATCGTCTATTTGTTTCTTCTTTTTCAAAATTGTTTTAAATTTTAAATTTGGTGCATAATAATAGGCAAGGATTATCCCTGCAAAAAAACCAAATAAATGCGCCTCCCACGATGTATGCGGATCCCTGGGAAATATCCCCCAGATTATTCCTCCGTACAAAAAAATCACTAATAATGAAATTGCCAATAACTTTCGGTTTTTACTAACAACACCGGCAAAAAACAGGAAAGAAGCAAAGGCATAAACCAAACCACTAGCCCCAATGTGCCATGCAAACCGCCCACCAAGCCACACCCCTATCCCCGTCAATAACCACGAAAATATTATTATCCTGAAAGCCAAACGCGGATAAAAATAAAATATGGCCATTGATAAAAAAAATACAGGTAAGCTATTGGCTATCAAATGATTAAAATCACCGTGAATAAAAACTGAAGTAAATATCCCGGGCAAACTACTTAGTTTTTGGGGAAAAATACCATAATTGGTAAAACTAATGCCCAAAGTATATTCAATTAATTTTATCAGCCATAAGCAAATTAAAAACAACAATGGAAAATATAAATATGTGGCTGATTTTTTCCCCATAATGATTGGCTTAATCTGAAAGGGTATAAAAATAAAGCCCTTTGTTATACGAAAGTAGCCAAATTTTTGATTTGCCAAATATAGTAGTTTTTAAATGTCAAATCGAAGATTTGGCGGAGATTTCAGATTGCTGAAAGCATGCAATACACCTGATTATGAGCATGATGTATTGCTTTTGTTGTGCATTGTTTCTTCTTTTTCAAATAGTAATAATATTTCCCATATTCTTCTTTGTATTCATTAGACTTGCATTGCGAAAATGTCTATTCATCTCATTTACAAGCTTGTATGGCCTATTGAATGTTTCTTGGGATACTTTAAAATAATCTGCTAATTTTCTAATTGTCTCTTTCGACAGTCCTTTATGATAGTTTAATATTTTTGAAACAGTTCCCTTTGATAGCCCTAAAATTCCAACAAGGTCTTTCGACTTTAAATTATTTTCGTCCATAAGAGATTTTAGTAATTTTATAGGGTCTAAATCCATAAGAGAATTATTTTCAACGTCCCATTTTTCAATAAGCAAAGTAAGCAATTCTATTTCATCTTTAATGCCTATATTGTCATTACAAACCAACTCCTCTAATGTGTCACAATATTTATCATACTGTTCACGGCTCTTTATTATTGGGTATTTCAATGATTCCATTGTATTTTTTTTTATTTTCTAATAAACATTTATTTCATATTGTTTTCTTTCAGTACAAAGTTTTGTATATTCTGCATGTGTTCCAATCCATTTAATAAACATATGAACTTTATTGATTCCAAACATGAGTCCAGTCTAAAAAGCCTTAATACGATATTTTCAGCAACTTATTACCCCAACCCTAAAGGGCGAAGTCGCTGAAAATCAGGACGCCCTTTAGGGTTAGTTTTAGACTAGGCTCAAACATATAACGACAAATCATCCTATATTTGTTTCCACCAATGTTAAATACAACACGTACCGAACCATTTCCTAAAATGTCAGCACTGTTAAATGTTGAAATGATTTCATTTGGTTCATTCCAATCTGCTCGTTTTATAATTGAAAACCATATTTCAAAAGATGCTTTACTTTGAGCATTTTTCTTGATATAATCTTCAATTGTCTGCTTTTTTATTAAATGTATTTTCATATATTATGACGCAAATATACAAAACAAGTTTCACAAAAGGAAACTAAAAGGTGGATTATTGATAAGAAACTGTCAAGCACAACGCTTGGCTAGGCAGCGTGCGCTTTAATCAAACACACTTCCAATCTGCAAGTAACCAAATTTTTTGATTTGGTAAATATAGTATTTAAAATCGTCAAATCGAAAGATTTGGCGGTGATTTTAGATTGCTGAAAGCTTACCATATATTTGATTGCAAGCATGATGTATAGCTTTTGTTAAGGCTTGTTATCTTCTTTATTTAATATATTTCGTTTGGTTCTTCAATATTTTCAAGGATATTCTCAATTGGATAAAAATCAAATTTGTCAAAGAAATACCACGTTCTAAATACTGATCCAAGAGAATTTAGTTCTACATTACTGAGTCCAGTCTAAAAAGCCTTAATACGATATTTTCAGCAACTTATTACCCCAACCCTAAAGGGCGAAGTCGCTGAAAATCAGGACGCCCTTTAGGGTTAGGGGATATAAAACCTTTTGAAATTTCCCTTTCGACACCAGTATCGTCAGTAATTGTTTTTTTACTGGGCAAGTATCTGTCATGGTTTGGATTGATTAATTGATTTAAAACAGCTTTTCTAAGGGTTTGTAAATTAATTGTATCGTTTTCGAATAGAATACCACCAACGCTGTCAACCTCAACTTTAATACAATCTCTAAAACAATCCCAATCTGGAAGACGTATAGTGTCAAGGAAATTTTGTTTGAATTCAAAGTAACGTACTAAAGCAGTGTCAAAATATTCAGAATAAGGAAAGTCATTTAAAAAACTAATATAAACTTGATGATCCTTAGATTTGCTTATTGACTCCCAAACCTCACTAATATCATAGTTCTCAATGTCTTTGGTATTTGTGCTTTGATCCTTGCATAAGGCAAACTGTGAACAAATAATTAAAAGAATATATAGTAAATAATTTCTCATTCCAATTAGCCTTAATGTAAATAATCTCACCATTTTCATTACTTTTGCCTTGCACTTTTTGGGCTATGCATTTTTTAAATATATTCTATCAGCGATTCTATTTGTGCCCTAGTTTCTTTCATTAGTTCATCATGCGGCAAAGCAATTACTTTTTCAGCAGGTATAGGGCTGGCAAATTTTATTTTAACACGGCCAGGCCTCATTAACACCGACCCTTTTTTGTTTAAACTGTAAACCCCTGACATACCAACGGGGATAATGGCAACACCGGCATCTTTAGCAAGTTGAAAAGGTAATTTTTTAAACCTTAGCAATTGCCCGTTTCTGGTCCTGCCGCCTTCAGGAAAAACAAGTATCGAATTATCGTTCTGTAATTTTAATTTGGCCTTGTTCATACTTGTAATAGATTTTTGCACACTTTTTCTTTCAATAGGTATATTGCCCCATTTTTCAATAAGTTTACCATATATTG
>NBLH01000089.1 GCA_002084525.1 Bacteroidetes bacterium 4572_117
TATCCCGTTTTATAAGTTCTGCCAAGTATTCATCTTCGGCGTTCATTTGTTTATTTTTAATTGTGAAATTTCCAATTTTTCATACTACAAATTTACGGTTTTTTCAAGTTTATATCATAACTTGCTCACAAAAATCCAATAAATATCGATTGTATATTTCCGGCTGCTCCAAAAAAGGCAAGTGCCCGGCTTCGGGTATTACAAAAATTTTATTTTCCCAAAGTGTTTTAAAAGGTAATTTCTTTAAATAATCAAAATTGACAAGTTCGTCATTGTTACCATGAACTACTGCCATTGGTATGTTTGTATTTCTCACAATTTCAATTTCGTCCTTCGGGATTATTGTTTGCGAATTTGGCAACCAAGCATCCCTGAAAGCCGGATCTGATTTTTTAATTTCATCCTTTACTTGTTCTGTAAATTTCACATCTTTTAGCATTGATTTTGCCAAAATATCAAGTTCTTCAGCAGTATGTTTACCTTTAAAAAACAATGGAACTCCAGGGTTGGGTAAAAATAAATCATCAGCCGGTGGAAGGCCAAAAGGTGGTGCCCCGTTAATCAAAACACCCTTTACATCAGGCAGACTATCCAAAGCTTCGAGAATAATATGCCCACCCATACTATTCCCAACTAAAACAGCATTGCTTATTTCAAGTTGTTTATATAGTTCAACAAACACTTCTGCAAAACTGGGCAAAGAATAGGTTTTAGTATCGCTTGCAAACTCAGATTTTCCAAAACCGGGTAAATCAAAACGTATTAATTTATATGAATTTAAGAGCTTATTGTCTTTAAACTGATTATTAAATAAATTCGACGATAAGGAATTGCCATGGATAAAAACAATAGTTTTGTTGCCATTTCCTTTTATTTCATAGTAAATTTTCAGCTTATTAATCGTTATTTTACTCATAAGGCTTAACGGTTTATAAATTATTTCTTAAAAGTAGGAAATGTTTTTAATAATCCAAATTTAAAAGGAGTTCGTAAACATTTTGAATCAATAACTTCATGACTTGTTTATAACTTTGTTATTCCTAGTGTTTTTGAATTTATTTTATAACTGCCAAAATCATCCATTAACCTAAACATGTGTGTTTTATCGTCCTTTAATTGATAAACTTTATCGCCCCCAACATTAAATTCAGTAAACTGTTTTGTTTTAAGGTCATATTCAAATTCAGTAAATGGTTCTTTAAGAAAATAGACAATACATGAATCAAAACCACACATAGCTACATACGATTCATCGGATGAGATAAGTATTGATAAGCAATCGCCATAAAAATCACCAATTGTTATTTCACCATTATGTTTGTGGAGGTGCTTTTTTCGGAAACTTATTTTTTTCAAGCCGAAATCTGAACTTTAAACCCTCCTTTTTCAAGCTTGTCGCTTATTTGTTTTAATTCTTCATAGCTTACTTTTACCAAATCTGGGCTTGGGGTGTCACGGGCAATAGTATATATCATTATCATTTTGGGGTTTACTGCTTTAACTAAACCCAGCCATGCCACAAATTCTTTATCAGTTGTATTGTCAACAGTTTGCCCCTGGTACTCGCCTTTAACAAACATTGTTTGCAAAGTAAATTCCCCTTCAAACTGTTTCATATTTTCCACCACATTTTCTATACGGTAAAAACCTTGTGGCTTATTTAACAATTCAACAGTTTCAGGAAAGGCCGAATCGAGTTTTAAGATATTGTCATCAACTTTTTTTAAGGCTGCCACAACCTTTGGTTTGTGAATTTGTGTAGCATTTGAAAGGACTGCTATCCTAGCTTTCGGAAAATATTTATCCCTTACCAGGATTGTATCTTCAATAATTTCTGCAAAATCGGGGTGCATAGTTGGCTCGCCATTACCTGCGTATGTTATTACATCTAAAGCTTTGTTTCCGGCTTTCATTTCAGATAAAACCTTTTCAAGTTTTTGCTTTACAATATCCCTGGGATGAAAATCTGATTTCAACTCTTTTTTACCTGGTGTCCAACCACACTCACAATAAATACAATTAAAATTACACAATTTCGACTCGATAGGTAATAGATTGATACCCAAAGATATGCCAAGCCTCCTGCTTTTAACGGGGCCGAATATTATTTTATCGAAAAGAAAAGTTGCCATGTTTTTTATTTATTGAAAAATGACTGCAAATGTACAGAAAATTAATTGCATATCTTAAAATAAGTTTCACAGGTTCAAAAATCTAAAAATTAAACATTATAAATAAATTAGGTCCGATACTTTCAAAATACTTTAATAATGGTTTCAACCAATCTTAACATTATCTCACCATATATTTTAGCCTATTTGTCATTAATGTAGCTCAAAACTTGTGTGTAAAACAAAATGATTATAATTTAGTGCCCAAATTTTAAAAGTTTAGCTTATGTTTAGCCCCGAAGTATATATAAATCGTAGAAATAGCCTAAAACAGAAAATCAGTAATGGATTATTGTTTTTACCGGGTAATTTAGAGGCATCGTTTAATTATCCTGCAAATACATACCATTTTAGGCAAGATAGTACTTTTTTATACTTTTTTGGTTTAAACCAGCCCGATTTGGCAGCAGTTATTGATGTAGATTCAGGAAAAGATTACCTTTTTGGTAACGATGTTGACATGGATGATATTATCTGGATGGGACCTCAACCAAGCATGAAAGATAGGGGAGCCAAAGTTGGGCTTGAAAACACAGCACCTTTAGCAAAATTATCCGAAATACTTTTAGGGGCAATCAACAAAGGGCAGAAAATTCATATTCTCCCAACTTATCGTGGCGACACAGTTATTCAAATAGCTAATCTCCTGAATATCAATCACAATAAAGTAGCTGATTTAGTTTCGGATGAGCTAATAAAAGCTGTGGTTTTGTTGCGCGAGATTAAAGATGAATACGAAATTGCAGAAATAGAAAAAGCGGTTGGTGTTGCCTATGAAATGCACACAACAGCAATGAAAATGGCTATGCCCGGGACAATAGAACAGGAAATTGCCGGAAAAATAGAAGGCATTTCAATGTCAGGCGGCGGACCGGTTTCGTTTCCCATAATTTTAAGCGTACACGGCGAAACATTACACAACCACCACCACAACAATGTACTTGAAATTGGGCAAATGATGGTTACCGACAGTGGCAGCGAAACCCTGATGGGCTATGCCAGCGACATTACCCGTACAGTTCCGGTAGGTGGGAAATTTAACAAAAGACAGAAAGAAATATATGAAATTGTGCTAAAAGCCAATACTGAAGTTATCGAAAATTGCAAACCAGGGGTTTTATACCGCGACATGCATTTTTTGGCAGCAAAGACTATTGTTGCCGGGCTTAAAAAGCTTGGTTTAATGAAAGGCAATATTGACGATGCCGTAGCACAAGGGGCACATGCTTTATTTATGCCACATGGCCTAGGTCATCAAATGGGTTTGGATGTTCATGATATGGAAGGCCTTGGCGAAGATAATGTGGGATATGATGATGAGATTAAAAGAAGCAACCAATTTGGCCTTGCTTTTCTCCGCCTAGGGAAAAAACTGAAAAAAGGCTTTGTTATAACTGATGAACCTGGAATTTATTTTATCCCCGCGTTAATAGATTTATGGAAAAGCGAAAATAAGTTTACCGAGTTTATTAATTACGATAAACTTGAAAGCTATAAAGATTTTGGTGGTATACGTATTGAAGACGATTTGTTGATTACGGATACCGGTTGCCGGGTTTTGGGAAAACCAATACCAAAAACAATTGCTGAGATAGAAAACACAATGGGGCAATAGTATAAATTCACGCCTAATCTATGTAGGAGATTGATTCGTCATTCCTCCTAGCTGTGGCGTTATTGTGAATGTAAGTTAGGGCTTAAGCACGCCCAAGCTGAATATTCATGATTGATTTAACACTGTGGACTGCCTTTTGATAAATATATAAAAATATGCAACTTTTTGTTTATGGTGGCTTGCTAAAAGGCATGGCCCTAGCATCCTTTATTGAAGGAAGTGAGTATCTTGGCCCTGCCTTTATCCGGGCTGAAATCTATTTTTTAGGACAATTTCCCGGAATTATCCCCGGCAGTGACATTGTATTTGGCGAATTGTACGAAATTGGCGATCACATATTGCCTGGTGTTGATAAGGTTGAAGAATACTACCCCGATGACATAAAAGGCTCTACGTACATACGAAAAGAGTTAGATGTGGTTTGTTTACCAAACAGAAAAAAAGTGAAAGCCGAGGCATATTTTTACAATAAACCGGTTGAAGGGGAAATACGCATATCAAATGGCGATTACCGCAGGTTTGTGAGCGAACATAAAAAAGAAACTTGTTGGGTTATTAACAGCGTACTAGGAGGAAAAACAAATGGGTTTTTTAAGGATCTTAAACGCACACCATTAGTAAAAAATGGACTGATTGAAACAATAAATGGTCTAAAGCCGAATGGCATCCACGATAAAGAACAATTAAAGGTTAACCTTATAAAACTTAAGAAAGACGAAATTTTAGAGTTGGATAAAAAAGGCAATGTCCCGACCAAATATGCTAGGGCCAGTGTACCGTTTATTAACGATAATGGAGAAACCCAATTGGCACACACATACTATCCCAACCCCCTTTCAGGGAATTGATAAATTTAATGGCAATATTAATTTTTAGGCTCGCTGGTTCCTAATTTCCATCTATATTAGGTATAAATGGTGTATTTTTTATATATTTACATCATTTACAGCAACTTGCTAAGTTTCTGTCACGTTCTAATTATCAGGCGTTTACAAAACAAATTTTATTGTTTTAAAGTACCGTTTGTTAAAAGCTTAATTTAAAATCTTTAATCTAGAATCTAGAATTTAACGAAGTGTTGTCATTTAATAACAAACTAAACCTATGCTTAAGGTAAATATCAATAATAACGAATATGCCGTTGATTTTAAACAAAATGGGCAACTATCCGGCAAAGTAAACAATCAAAATTTTGAACTGGATATTATCAAAAAAAGTGAAGTTAGTTTTCATTTACTAAAAGATAATAAATCGTACAATATTGAAATTGTAGAAGTTGACAGGGATAAAAAAACAATTGAATTAAGAATAAACGGAATCCCTTATTCAGGCAAAGCATACAGCGAGATGGATTTGTTACTGAAAAAGATGGGGATGGATAATTTCGCCACAAAAAAAATTAAAGAACTTAAGGCACCTATGCCCGGTTTGGTTCTAAATATTTTGGTGAAAGAAGGCGATGAAATTAAAGAAGGTGACAAATTGGTTGTTTTGGAGGCCATGAAAATGGAAAACAACCTAAAAGCTGATGCTGATGCAAAAGTTAAAAGTATCAATTGTACAAAAAGTATGGCAGTTGAAAAAAATGAAGTGTTGATTGTTTTTGAGTAAATTATATTTATTAATTTAACTATCAGAAGCATATGCCAACGATGCGACACTTACTTTTACTTTCAACTTTTCAATTAGTTGCGAAGCACAAGCTTCAATTGTTGCCCCGGTTGTTATAACATCATCGATTAAAAGGATATGTTTTCCGGGAAATTTTTCAGGTATTTCCACGCTGAAAGCAGAACGGACGTTTTCCCAGCGCTCTTCCCTGTTCTTTTTTGTTTGCGATTTTGAATTTACATGGCGTTTTAACACTTTTGTATCAACAGGTATCCGCATTTTATCAGACATTCCCATTGCTATCCATTCGCTTTGGTTGTAGCCGCGCTTTTTCTTTTTGGCCGGGTGTAGAGGTATTGGTATAATAACATCACAATTGCCAAAACAACCCGATTTTATAAGTTGTACACCCAAATATTTACCTAGTTCAAATGCAAGTTCTTTTTTATTGTGGTATTTTATGCTATGAAGCAAATTTTGTAGGATTGATTTTTTTGTGAAATAAAAGCCTGAAGTTGCAAACTCAACGTTTACCCTTCCCCAAAAGGTTTTGTTAACCGGGTTATCCGTATCGGTATGGAAATTAGTTTTCGGTATCTCAAACAAGCACTTCTTACAAACCTCAAGCTCTGTTTTATCAAGATTGCTACCACAATTGTTGCATTTTCGAGGAAAAAACAGGTTAAATAAATCGAAAAAAGCTTTTATCATAACGTATAATTACTTTGTTTGAACTTGCTATTATTAAATATAAGTACCCATGCAAAATTAATTGTATATTTACTTTTACGCAACTTGCATATTGTAAGATATTTGCACCAGTGCGTAACATTAAATAGCACTTAGTGCTTACTTTAAATGGTCGAATTATTTAGTAACGTTAAATTAAACCTAGCAGGTTTTTATTAATTAATGTTCTGCAATTAGCTATGTTACAAGCAGTTTAATAAATATAAACCTACTAGGTTAGCGTTAATTACGCCCCGTCCCACAATGGGTTTATATTCAGCAATATGCAATTTATCAAAAATCAAAAACAAGCCTATTTCTAGCATATTAGCCACCTGCAACATTTGTTAGCAGCTACCTACAAATTTATCACCTTACTTGTTTTGTTCATGAATTTCAAATTCTTCGCCATTATACAATAGCAGCTTTACCGGGTCGTTAAGGTTCCTGTTACGGTTTGTACCGATACTGATGCCGCTAATTTTTATTTTCTCTTTTCTGGGCTTCTTTTCTGCCTCAACATCAGGTTTATTAATATACCAACTGTTTCCTTTTGTTGTTTTTCTGATAAATGACCATGGGTTTTCAAGTTCCATATCAAAAATACATTTACTTTTGTTTAAGGGGTCGTTTTTATCAAAACTTAAAATAACCAATAACTTTTTTTCGGTATCGGGGTTTTTCAAAATAAAAGCAGCATCCCAAACAAAATCGCCATCAAAATCGCCAAAAGCCATCGAATTATATTTTGATTTTCCGGGTTCGCTAAAAACCTGGTACGGTTCTTTTTCAAAATCATTATCTTCAAAAAAATCACTATACTCTTCACTAATCGGGGTTTTATATCCTTTTTCGTTTAAATACCTGATAATAGCAAGACGGTATTGTGTCTTTTTTATCCGTTTTTTACTTCTTTCGTCGCCAAATAGCCCTTCTAGCATTGCAAATGTTTTAGCATCCACAATATAATCTTTCGAAACATAAGCTTTTTGACCTTCAACCAAAACCTCTGCCCATTCATTTTCTATTTTATACACCAACAGTTTTGTCCCGTAATCTATCCTACCCATCTTCAGAGCATCTTTTTCAGCTTGCAAGCGTACATTAACACCATTTGAAATAACATACATATTCTCTGCTGACATATCTTTCCTTAACAAGCTTAAAACAGGGCCAAGTAACAGGTATATCAAAAAAAGCATAGGGATTGCACCTAAAAATACTCCCCCCAAAATCACTTTCTTCTTATTTTTCCTTTCTGTCATTATTTTATCAATAATTAGTCAATGGTTTATAATAATTATGTTTTTTACTATTTATTTGCTCATGAAAAAAGTAAGCCATTGGTATATTGGCTATTACTTAATAGGCTTAGGATTAATTTCTATTAATTGCTAACTACAAAATTAACCATTAATACCTTAAAGATAAAATCTAAACCATGTAAAAACCAACAAGCCATTATTTCAACTTGCAATTTGTAAGATTTTATGTACTTTTATTGATTGGTGATTAGCAAGTTTATGGCAAAAGAGGAGTTTAAGGTTGAGGTTTGGGGTCTTTTTGATTTAACAAAAAAGCAGATATTGATATTTCAATTGGTTTTACTAATACTGTTTATTGTTTTAACTGCATTCCTATTTGCATACAACTTTCATCAGCATGCTGGTAATGAGAGTTTTAATTTTCATGCTACTTATGCAAAATATTTTAGTTTGGCAGCAACTATTTTAATTGTTATTGAAACCCAATTTTTGTGGTCGATGTTTACACAGGCACAATTAGATTTAATCAATCTGCAAAAAACAGAAATAGAACAACAAAAGGAAGAAATCCTAACACAAAACAACCAACTTATTGAACACAGGGAAAAAATATTAGGCCACCAAGAAAAAATTGAGACCCAAAACAAGGATATAAAAGATAGTATAAAATATGCAAGCAAAATCCAATCGGCTTTATTCCCTTCTGAAAAGAACTTAAAAAGTATATTGAACGAATATTTTTTGCTTTATAAACCAAGGGATTTTGTATCTGGCGATTTTTATTGGATAGATAATTATAACGGAAAAATTATTGTAGTTGCAGCTGACTGTACTGGGCATGGTGTGCCGGCAGCGTTGGTTTCGGCATTGGGTATTTCAATACTTAATGATATTTTGCAAAGGGCAGTTTCTGACAAAGAATATTTAAACCCGGCAATTATGCTAAACAGGCTAAGGGAGCGTTTGGTTTCATCAATTGCAGGAACAGATTACTCAAAAGACACATACGATGGGATGGATGTAGTTATATGCATGATAGATAAAAAACAAAATAAACTGGAATATGCAAGTGCCAGGCAGCCTATTTACTTAGTAAAAAAAACAGCTGAAAAATATGTACTCGATTTGTTAAGACCCGACATCCACTCGATTAGTATGGCTGACGACAACGAGCACGTTTATAAAAACAATTTTGCAATCATTAACCCTAACGACCTATTGTACTTATTTTCTGATGGTTATGCCGACCAATTTGGCGGCAAAAAGCAAAAAAAATTCTTGAGTTCAAACCTTCGGGAGTTGCTTGTTGCCGTTGCTGACAAACCTTTAGAAATGCAAAAAGATATTTTAAGCGGTACTTTAGCAGAATGGCAAGGCGAAATTGACCAAATTGACGATATTATGGTTATGGGGATAAAGATTTAGTGTCAAGTCAATCTTGTTATGACGCAACTGGTAGGTCTATTTTTATAAACTGCCTATGCAATTGCTGATTGTAGAACATTAAATTAATTTTGAAATCATACCATGAATTGGTATTTTTGTAGTAAATTATAAGTTATGGCTAAAAACACATCAATTTTGTTAGGTGATTATTTTGATAATTTCATCAATCATCAAATTAAATCAGGAAAATATTCTTCTGCAAGTGAAGTTGTGAGAACTGCTTTGAGAATGTTTGAACACGAAGAGTCTAAAAAAACGGAACTTATAAAAGAGCTGAAAAAGGGAGAAAAATCAGGCTTTATAAAAGATTTTGACCGAATATCTTTTTTAAAAAACCTTCATCAAAAATATTTGGCTGAATAATGAAATATAAAATTAGCCAAGAAGCAAACAGAGATATTGAAAATATTTGGCTTTATACTATTGAAAAACGGTCAATAAAATAGGCTGACAGATATTTCAACTTGATAATGGATGAAATAGAATATCTCGCTAAAGACCCAAATTCTGGAAAAGATTATAGCAAAATAAGAAAAGGATACTTTCGTTCTCGAATAAAATCACATTTCATTTTCTATAAAATTAATATCAAAACCAAAGAGATTGAAATTATCAGAATTCTACATCAACAAATGGACATTGAAACACGACTTAGTGAATAAAATGACAATTGCTAAAAATATAGCGTATTTGGCGCACATAACATGAAATTTACTACAATAAATAAGCTTAATCGTAAGCTGAAAATAAAGTGCTTTGAAAATGCCAAACGCACCATATTCAAATAGGTAAACCGCATACAAATATTGACTGGCAAATAACAATCTATGGCAAAAAAAATTTTCTCATACAATGTAAATGGAATACGGGCAGCTTTTAAAAAAGGCTTAATTGAATGGATGCAGCAAACCAGACCCGCCCGACCATGTAGAATACGGTATGGGAATTGAAAAATACGACAACGAAGGCCGATTTATAAGGGCCGATTTTGGCGACATTTCGGTAATAAGCGTTTACCATCCTTCCGGTTCAAGCGGCGACGAAAGGCAGGCTTTTAAAATACAATGGCTTACAGACTTCCAAAATTATATCAAAAAACTTAAAAAAACACGGCCCAAATTAATTATTTCCGGCGATTATAATATCTGCCGGCTTTGGATTGATATCCATAACCCCGAAAAACAGCAAAAAACCTCAGGTTTTTTACCCGAAGAACGTGAATGGTTCCAAAATTTTATTGATGATGGCTTTATTGACAGCTTTAGTGACAAATAGGCTGAAAGCCTTATTTAATTCAGCCCAAGGCAACGCCTTGGGTAAAAAGAACAAAAAGTTTGGTTTGAAGAAAAAAAAA
>NBLH01000288.1 GCA_002084525.1 Bacteroidetes bacterium 4572_117
TACCTGATCCAAACCCACATACCGGGATGTTTTTCCGCTCGGATCATTTCAGCTTTGTAAAAAAAGGTGTCCCATCTCTATTTGTTCGTGGAAATACCGATAGCTGGGCACATGGTAAAGAATGGATGGCAAAAAAAGAATTGGATTGGCTTAAAAACAATTACCACAAACCGGCAGATGAATATAATAAAAGTTGGGATTTAACCGGGGTAGCTGATGATGCGAAACTTCTTTTTAGGGTTGGCTACAAATTAAGCAACGAAAAACATTTTCCGAAATGGAAAGCCGGTTCTGAATTTAAAAGTATTAGGGAAAAATAAGCAGGTAGTCGTCAATTGTTCTTTTTTCTGTATCAAAATTAATACCCAATAAAGTTATAGGGCGTTTATCGTCGGCGTATTTAAGCGCGTATTTTTTTTCTTTTATTTGCTCTATAGCTTTTTTGGCTGTTTGGTTTATTTTAAATTCTATAATACAAATATTGTCTTCTGATTTTACCACAGCATCAACCCTTCCATCAATTTCTAAAATTTCTGCTTCAATTTGGTAACCAGTCATTTTCATCATCAGGTAAAACAATGAATGATAATAACTTTCTTTATCTTCAATAATACTATATGGTATGTTTTTGAATAAGATATTTATGTTATTTATAAACTTATCAATAGTATTATCTGAGAAATTATCAGCTATTTTATATATTAACGACTGTGTTAAATCAACATCGCCGCTAGTTAATACATTAATAATATTTTGCGAAAACGATGCCTCAACTTCTTTGTTTGGATAATTTAATGTTATACGTCCTGTGCGGATATCAATTTTTTTTATGGTTAAATATCCTGTTTGAAATAATAACGAATTTAGGTTGATGTTTGCAAAATCATATTTATCAAGCAATGAGCTTGATGTGTATGAATTTTCTATATCAAAAGCCGTTATTTTCTTGTTTTTTATAATATCCATCAACATTGTTGGTGTACCTGTTGCAAACCAATAATTTCGGAATAACTGTTTATCAAGAAAATTCATTACCGATACCGGATTAAAAACCCTTGTTGTTCCGTCCCAAGAATAACCATCGTACCATTTTTCCATCTCCTCCATTATATCCGGAAAAACGCCATTATATTTTTTTGAAACATCATTAATATAATCCGGAAAGTTATTCTCAATCTCACCTTTTGTCCAACCTACAATTTGAGAGTATTTTTCATCGATTGTTATATCGACAAGGTTGTTTAGGTCAGCAAAAATAGAAACTTGGCTAAATTTTGAAACCCCTGTAATAAAAAAGAATTTGATGTAATTATCGGCATCTTTTAATATTGAATAAAAGCTTTTTAAAATTTCACGGTTTTCATTGGCCTGTGGGATATTATCCATGTAATCGATAATTGGCCTGTCGTACTTGATGTTAGCGTATTTTGAGAAAAACTATAAACAGGGATATTATCCATGTAATCGATAATTGGCCTGTCGTACTCGTCGATAATAATTGCTACCTGTGCTTTTTTAGATAGTTTTACTATCAGTTCTTTAAATTTTAAACTGTTTACCGTTTCGTGAAGTGTTAAATTATAAGGTTTTGCTATAACATCTAATTGTTTATCAATAGCTTTTTCCAAACCAAGTTTTTTGTAGCCCATTTCGGAAAACGAAATTTTAATAACCGGGTATGTTTTTTTCCAATCCCACTTATCGTAAATCCATAAACCTTTAAAAAGTTTTTTGTTGCCAAGGTGTATTTCTTTTATAGTGTTGGCTAACAACGACTTACCAAACCTGCGGGGACGAGATAGAAAATAATAATCGCCACTTGTAATTAGTTTATGGATTGTTTCGGTTTTATCTACGTAAATACAGTTATTGTTAATAACTTTTGAAAATTCTTGGTTACCAAGTGCAAGTTTACGTTTCATCTGTTTATTTTAAATTGTATGAAATACAAAGGTACAAAAAAAACAAAAAGTAAGTTATTTTTAATATTTTTGCAACAAATTAAATCTTGAAAAATGAAGAACCTACTTTTATTAAGTATTATTAGTTTTTTTATATTGACAATTAGTTGTAACAACACTAAAAAAACTGAAAATGTTGAAGATATTGAGTATCAATTACCTAAAAGGGAAGTAAATTTATATTATTTTGAAACAGAAAATGGTTGGGGATACGATGTTGAAATTAACGGGAAAAAATTTCTCCATCAAATACATTTACCATGCGATTGTGGTGGCGAAGGGTTTAAAACTAAGGAAAAAGCTACTTTAGCAGCAGAATTCCTCAAGAAAAAAATTGAAAACAACGAAAGGAGCCTAATTATATACAGGGAACAATTAGATAGTTTAGGGGCGCTTTAAACCTGAATTTGTAGTCATTATATTAGTTATTGGTCATTGGTCATTGGTCAATTTGGTGTAGTTTTGGAACGCTGATAAGGCTGATTTTACGGATTTAAAATTATTGGATTTTATCTGCTATCAGCTTAATGAACAATTTAACAATTTAACAATTCAACAATTTAACCATCTAAAGTATATCCGTGTCCTAAAATTGGTAGAAAAAAGTGCTCCGGATAAAAATGTTGGCTCTGGTTTAAAGTTACTGCGCTATTATAATGGCTAAATACGTAAATTTTGTCGAGTTTTGGAACGCTGATAACGCTGATTTTACGGATTAAAAAAATATCCGGTTTTATCTGCGTTACGAAGTATCCGTGTTATCCGTGTCCTAAAATTGGTCGAAAAAAGTGTTCTTGATAAAAATGTTATCCGTGTCCTATAATTGGTCGCAAAAAGGTGTTCCTGATAAACCCATTATATTTAGAAAACCCCTCACATACATCTGTATATCAACACATTGATTTCATTTTAGTTCAAACTCAATTAACTTCCCGGCCCTAAAATCTGTCATGAATTAATTTTTTAATCTGTACATAATTAAAAGGCTTGTTGCAAATTTCATATGCTTCTTCCAGCAATTTTTTTTCACGGTAAGTAATTTTTCCATCAATTATGGCTGCATAAACTAAAATATATAGTACTAAGCCTTGCTCCTCTTTATTAAGTTTTGATAATTCAGTTAAAAAAATTGCAGAATCATCAAGAATAGCACTCGAAGGTTCGTTAACTTTAACATCAATAGACCTATATAAATATTCTAAATTCGGGTGTAAATCGGCAGTACGGACAATACAACTTCCGACGGCCCTAAGCAAAGCAATTTTTCCGTTTTCAGAAAGTTTGATGTTTGTTTTATCTAATTTATTTAAAATTTCGTTTGCAGCAGATGGCCCCAACACCCTTATTTTCACCTCGCGTATAACAAACCAGCATACAATTGCATTCCAAAAAGCACAAACCGGTATTGCTAAAAAATTTAACCATGCACGACTGACTGCCCGCCCCATCATACGTTTAACCAAAGCTTTAAGCAGAAAATTACTAACTGAAATTTTTAATTTATATAAAATAGTAGCCATAATAATCACTACCTTTGACGATTCTTTTGTAGGGTTAATTTTAATATCCGAATCTATTTTGTTAGGAAGTTCAAGGGCGGCCCGCACTATTGAAGCGGCAATATCATCCATATCATTTTCATTATCGAAAAGATTTAAATGTGCGGCCTTGGTAAGGGCATGTGTTTTTGCCATTATATCGTAATAGATGTATAAAATTTCAATCAACGAAGCAATAATTGTAACACCAATAACAATTGACCAATACAATAGGTTATCTTCCGAGAGAAAACTAGCGGAATCATTAACTAGCGGATCTGCAAAGTAACCAGCCATACCTGATACAAGCGATGACAAAATACCGGCAATCGCAACATTGGTTATTGCCTTTTTTTCAATTTTGTTTATCCTTGTACGTTCCTCATCATCAAGTATATATGCTTTAAGGTCAATCCGTTTAAGTGGTTGCTTTTTTCTCAACCTTTTCATATACCAAAGGCCGTATCTTTCTAACAACGGTAAATGCTTTTTGTTTTTGTTTACCATTTTTTTTTGTGATTTTTATACATCAAAATAATAACTCTCGTCCATATCGTTTTACAGCTTTGAGCTTAAAAATCCAGATACTTTTCAAATGTAGTTATATTATTTATTTTTCCCTAGTTTTTTCACTTAAAATACTTATTAATATTAGTCAGCAATTAAAATGTTACTGATGTTTCGCAGCTTAAGGCATAACTCAACATAATCCTGACATACAATAACTTACAATTAATCGTAGGGTTTTTTTGTGTCTTTTTGTGTCTTTGAGCTTTAGTGGCTAAAAGCAAAAAACCGCCACAAAAACACAAAAGCACAAAATTTCACTAATAAAACTAATCCTAAGCAATTAATGTTTCTTAATTTATTAAGTTTAAATTTGTGAAAAGATATATTAGGCAAAATCATGAGAATACTAAAAGTAGAGCTGCAAAATATTAACTCCTTAAAATCTGATACGCCAATAGTTATTGATTATCAGGACGATAAGTTTAACGATATTGGTTTGTATGCAATAACAGGGCCCACCGGGGCAGGTAAAACGACTATACTTGATGCCATAACAATTGCCCTGTACCATAATGTACCCAGGTTTAATAAATCGCATATAAAAGCAGGTTTGCAGGATGTTGTAAGCTATGGGGCAAGCGATGCCTTGGCAAGGGTAGCTTTTGAAAATAACAACCAAGTATTTGAGGCACAGTGGAGTATGAGGGTGCTTTCTAAAACAGGGAAACAGCTATCGAAACCTGATGAACAAGTTCGCCTTAAAAACATTAACAGCGGAAAAATAATTGCCGAGAAAAAAAGCGATTTCAAAAACGAAGTAGAAAAAATTACGCAGCTTAATTATAATCAATTTTTGCGTTCGGTTATGCTGGCACAGGGCGAGTTTGCTGCATTCCTTTCGGCAAAACCATCGGAAAAAGGGACATTGCTTGAGCAAATTACAGGCGAAGAAATATATAAAAAAATAGGAGAAACCCTTAATTTTAAAATTTCGGAAGAAAGACGCAAACTAAAAGCAATAGAAGCCAAAGTGAACAATGACGATTTGCTTACCGCAGATGAAAGAAAAGGCTTAGAACAAGAAAAACATAGCCTTACAAGCGAAATTGAAAAATTGGAAAATGAACTAAAACAAATTGAACAAATACTACAATGATTGGATACCTAAGCTTGAAGAACTTGCAATTTTTGATGCC
>NBLH01000090.1 GCA_002084525.1 Bacteroidetes bacterium 4572_117
CTAAGCGGCTCTTTAGGTTAATTTTCAGTTTTAGACCGGACTCATATATATAAACTTCAAAAAATCCTATTTGATTTTAATTTTTTCAACATTTGTTTTGCATTTTCATTATTTGGGTTTAATTGTATTGACTTTTTGTAATTTTCAATTGCAAGATTTTTTTTACCATGTACCGGGAATACTGATGTTGCTTTGTATGCCGTATAAGTTGCCATACCTTCATTTTGAAGTAAATCGATAATCCTTAGCAGCCTGTAGTTTTCTAATTCTATTTCAGATCTTCGGAACCTATGATAAGCATATCCAATATGGAATAATTCATGTACCAATGTATTTAGTGCATAATTTGTTCCTTTTTTATATTGTTTAGAAACATCTAATACAAGTTGGCCATTTTGAACAAACCCTCCTGTACGGCTTTCTTCTACAAAATAGACTTTAGTATTCAGAATTGTATTATTTGGCAGAAAACTTAATATGAGAGCTTGGGCAAGTTCTTGAAATTTTTCTCTTCTTTTCATAATGTCTGTGGCAAAGACATAGAATTTGTTATTTTTCCTTTCGCTTTGAGGTGTTTGGGAATATGTTTTAACTTTTTTCTCCCAGGCTTCATAATTAATTGTAAACCTTTCGTATTCGTGCCATTTTTTGACTAGGCTATAACCGGCATCATCACTCCAAAATTTACTAGGGTTTAAGAGAATTGTTTCGGGGTTTACTATAACTGACTCTAATGAAGAAATATCAAAGCAAATGTTATGAGTTGAATGGTTTTTGTCATATTTTTCTTGTGCTGAAACATGTTTTATTATCATGCTTGCGAATAATGTTATTATTAATATTTTATTTAAATTGGCCATAACTTTATATATTGGTTGTTTTTTTATGTATTTCTAACTATTTATTCGGGTTTTTTAAAAAATAATTTTTATCATTTGTGTAAATATCAATATAAACGTTTTTAGTTGTATCACTTTTCCCTATTTTTTCGGTATGGTAATTTGTAGGATATAAATGAACAAAAGTTTTGATACCTTCTTTGGTTTCATATCCGGGCTCGCTTAATTCAGTGCAATAGAAACGGAATAGGTTTTTTGACATATACCATTTATACATTGATTTGGTCATATATTTTTGGCCATTATAATTGATATTACCAGAAACCAATAATGGCTTTTGGCTGGCAATTCTTTGACGAATTTCAAGGGGCCCCAGTATAATGCTATCTGAATCCATAAAATATGCCTCCCATGTTGGATCCATGTATAACCATTTTTGTAAGCTGTTTGAATAAACCATAACAAGCGAATGGTTCTCTTTGTAATCGTCGGCATAAGGGGTGCATGTAATTAAACGCGATTTAATCCCTAGTGAAAGGTATGCTTCATTTAGCACGGTTCCAACCATTCGGCAGTTAACACCCCTTTTTTCCCGAGTAGCAACATTTATTATGTTTAATGCATTGCGTTTGCCGGGATCAATCGGGTCAAATGTAGAATGCCTAACAATATTGTGTGCCCATTTCATTAAGTTGACTATTTGGTTAATTTCAGGGCCATTCCCCGCAACAGAGTCAAGCTTGTATTTTACTTTTAATGAATCTAAAAGGGGGTGTGTTGGTTCCACATATTCAAATTCAGGGCATTTGAAATCATGGACATACTTATAGGTTTGATATTGATTAAGCAGGCTTATATACTTTTTTTTTGAAATCTGGAAATATCCCACAGCAAACACTAAAACGGTCAAAATAATTAGTACAATCGTGTAAATGAAAATTTTTCCTGTTTTTTTTGCAATAATCTTAATTTTAGATAGCATTTTTTTGAAATTTATATAATTAATTCTTTGTTTTATTATTTAGTTTTGATAAATCAACCCAATAAATGCCCCCATTGTTCCTGTAACTTGTAAAAAAGAGGAACTTACCGTCTGGCGATATGGAAGGGCATATCTCCGTTTCAGTTGAGTTGACTGAAGCCCCCATGTTTTTGGCTTTGCCCCATCTCCCATCTTTGTTTTTAATACAAATATCCAGATCACCTTTTCCCATGTCATAGTTTAAATTTTTATGGTTCTAATACCATTTTTATTTCTCTAACCATTTATTATAACATTTTAGCTGTATTGGCGACATATTTTCAATCAAATTGAGTTTGTAATAATAACTCCCATGTTTAGTCTCTGTTTTAATTTGTAAGCTTGTTTCTTTGCCGCTTCTTATAATCGGTAATTCTGCAATATCGCCTTTACCCAAGAAGTTCCCGTTTTTACGGATAAATGGTTTCCGGCAATCCTCACCAAAATCCGAATACCTTATTTTATCACCCTTTTTAAATATGCTTCCGGCTTGTACTTTAACAATATTGTACATACGGACCCTTTCTATTGCCATTTCAACCCCATACCCCCCACTTAAAATGCTAACCGGTATTTCTCCTTCATATTTTTTGATAAAATCGACACCAACAGTATGAAAAGCAGATTTATAGTCGAATTTTTCGTTGCCAACAATAAATTTTTCAAAAAAAACCATTAAATCAGGATGCACCAGATTTGATATTTCTTCATAAATATCTTCTTCATCAAAGGCATTGTCTTTTCCATATTTTTCGGCAAGCAGAAAAACTATGTCTTTTAACTGCATATCGCCCTTTGTTAATTTCATGATTTCAAAATCGAGCAACATCGCGCTTATCATACCTTTATTATAAACTTGCGAAAATTGCTTGCAATACGGATGTCCTAGTATTTTTTTACTCCATTCTGATAAAGAAATATCTACAGGGAAACGATTTGCCTCAAACATTTTGCCCCTTAATTCATTTCCTAAAAAATCACCTAACGAAATTAAATTATTTTGTAATTTTAATTGCCACGACAAGTAATCGGTAACGCCTTCATACAGCCACAAATGTTGCGACATTTTCGGGTTTATAAAATCAAAAGAGCTAAGCAGCTTGCTTTTTAAATTTAATGGTGAATATACATGTAGTATTTCATGTGTTATTGTTCTTTTTATGTAATACAGATAGGATTCAGGCAAACCTAAATCAGGATAAAAATAAAATGAAGAATTATTATGCTCTAATGCCCCTGGTGATATTTTTGATAATTTTATCTTTTGAAACAATCTTAGGTTTTTTTCTCCGTAAATGCCTTTTTTAAAAGCACGTAAATCGGCAAGATATATTAGGATTGTATAGTTTTTTACGGGTAATTTGTTTGTAGTGAATTTTTTTATGGCATTAATTGAGGGTAAAATCGCTTTGTAAACAGAATCGGATATTTTTTTGCCTGATTCAGAATAAACACCTATCAAAAAAATTGTATTCCCTATAACAAAGCTCAATGTATCGGGTTCAGAAAAAAGAATCGGGCAGTCAATTAAGTGATAATAGTTATTGGCAAAAAATTTCTGGTTATCGCCATCAATAACCTGATTCGAGAGGCTTGTAACTCCGTAGAATTTTTTGGGCTTTGTAAATATTAGTTCAATCGGCAGCGTTTTATATCCTTGAAAAAAACCCAATATGCCACCGGAATTAATAATAAAATTCTTGTTTTCTTTAAAATTTGTACCGGCGGCAGCATGTATTTCTTTCCCCTTTTTGTGGTTCCATGTATCTTTAACAAAATAAGTTATTTTAGCTAAATCAGAGTTGTTTGTAATTTCAAATGTATTTTTAGATGTTTTTTGTACCTTTAATTCGTTTCCGGATGTATCAAAAGCTTTTAAGTTACTGATATAATCGCCATAATTGATTTTGGAATAGTATCCGGGAATTATTGTAGGGAAACAAAATTCCACCTTATTGTTCTCGATTGGCGGGCAATTAAGTTCAATAAATAATCTGTCGTTTTTCAGTTCAGTTAAATTAACTTTGTACCGGTATGATTGGGCCAAAAGTGTTTGTGCAAAAAGCACACAAATAAATAGCGTTATTGTTTTCATCTGTTTACATTTAAATAGGTGTTTGGACCGAAGTCATCAAAAATCTGTTTGACCCCAACCCTAAAGGGCGTATATTTTCAATGACTCCACCCTTTAGGGACGGGGTCAAAAGTCATTGAAAATCGGGATTTAATGCTTTTTCGTTCAGGCACAAAAGATACTCAACTTATCTGGCTAATCCTTCTCATTCCTGTCGCTATCCCCATTATCATAATGCCCTTCAAGGGCTATAACTTTACCGTTCTTTTTAATAATTTTCAAACGGAAATATGCAATATCGTTAAAACCAAAATAATCTTTTTTTATTGGTATCATCTTAAATTTTGGCCTACCTGCGCGTTGATAAAATAAATTACCGTTTTCAAAAGTTATTTTTCGCGGGCCATAGCTGCCGGCATAAGATTTTAATAGTTTCTTGTCTATTTTAACAGGATGTTCCTTTGCTCTCAATCCATCAATTGCCCATTTATATCCTTTTATTTTTCCTTTGTCGGGTTCATTTTTAATTAGTTTTTCCAATGCCAATATTTGGGCTTTCAATAAAGCTTGCTCTTTTGTAGTTTTAACATGGGGTTCTACACCTGTTCCTTCCCAGTTGGTTTTTGTTATTGGGTTAATGGCCTTACCATAAGGAATTATCACCCTGTAATTATCGTTTACATTGTAAGCAGTTACCGGATGGGCTCCACCGCCTGTTGTTTCACCAACAATAGTTGCCCGTTTCATATTTTTTAAATTATAGGTAAATTCTTCGGCTGCCGAAAATGTGTAGCCACTTGTAAGGATGTAAATGTCAGTATCGGGTATTTTTTTCCCTTGAACAGTTGTTTGTGTCCAAAACTGTTTTGTTTTGTTCCCTTTCCTGATATAAAATGAATTAAGATGTACGGGATCATCAAAAAAATAACTTGACAATAATTGAATCATGCTAGGGCTGCCTCCCCCGTTATTGGTTAAATCGATAATAATTGCATTTGTGTTTGCAAGAAAAGCCATAGCTGCTATTGCAGTTTTCCCTCCATTTGTTGCATAGGCAAATTGGTTTAATTTCAAATAACCGATATTGCCATCAAGGATTTTTAGTTCATTAAAACCAAAATTCCTGTTTTGTTGCCTTTGCAGTTCATATTTATCGAAACTGTCATTATTATTTGCAGAACTTTCTTTTTGTCTCTTTATCATTTCAGGGGCATATCTAATACTTATGTGTTTATCGTTATTTACGGAACGCAAATCGTTTGTCAGCATACTGCTAAACTCCTGATAATTGTTTATTGATGCGTAATCCCCATTTTTGTGATTGTTTCGTATTTTATCTGCAATTTCTTTTCCTTTTTTAGGGAATACGTAGTAATCGGCCATAAATTTAGCTACCGAATCAATAACTTGTCGTTTTTCTTGTTTGCTTAATTTTAAACTGTTTGTTTGGGCAAAAATTTGCCCATTTTCTATAAAAAAGCTTAAACAAACTAATAGTATTTTTATTGTTAATAAACTGTTTTTCATAATGTTAAATTTACTTATTAATAGTTTCTATTATTACTACTTTACGAAGTTATAATTGTTTGACAAATAGGCTGAAAGCCTTATTTAATTCAGCCTATGGCAACGCCTTGGGTAAAAAGGACAAAATGTTTTTACGGACTGAAAGTCCAGCTTAATTTGATATGTTTTCAGCCCGCAATTAATTTTGATGTTTACAATAACCCAAGGCGTTGCCATGGGCTGAAATGATTTAGCCTTTCAGGCTGATTATTAGTAAGTTTTAAGTTCGTAAAGTAGTACTATTCGTTTTCTTTTTTAAATTTTCAATAACTTCTGTGCTAACCCAATAAATATCGGTGTCTGTTCCGGTTCCACGTGTAAAAAACAAGTATTTTCCATCGTGAGTTACCATTGGCGTAAATTCCATCCCTTTTGTATTTACCTCTTTTCCCATATTTATTGCATTTGTCCATGTCATGTCCTTTTTTTTAAAGCAAATATAAAGATCTGCGTAACCAAACCCACTTTCTCTTTCAGAAGCAAAAATTAAATAGCTTTCGTCAGGCGAGATAAATGGGTCAAATTCACGGGACATGGTATTTATTTCTTTCCCCAGTTTTAACGGTTTTGTATATTTCCCATTTTTAAATCTAGAGAAGTATATATTGTTTGTGCCTTTCCCTTCTCTCTGGGAAGAGAAGTATAATGTTTTATTTTCTGTAAAAACCGGATAATAATCATCTTTATCTGACATTAAAATTGTATCAAAAAGAACAGGTTCAGACCACTTTCCGTTTTTAAGTTCTGAGTACCAAAAATCATGGTCTGTTTTTTTCTTCTTTTTTTGTGGCCGGTTTGAACAGAAATAAATCCGTTTCCCATCCTTGGCGATATACTGGTCCACATCGTCGTAAATGCCTGAAAATGGCATGTTTTGCGGTTTTGTCCACACATTGTTTTTCAAGCTCATGAATTTCATTACGGTAGGTTTCATCCCATTCCTTTCTGAAAAATGGAACTCATTGCCATTTGGTGCAAAAACCGCATTTAATTGCCCTTTTTCGGTCGAAACCACGTTTGGTGCAAATACTTTGGCTACTAAACCGGGTGGTTTTTGGCCTAAATATGCCCCTTTCAGTACTATTTCTGCTTGTGGGTCTTTAGCCCCTTTTGATTCCAGCACTTTTGCAATTTCATAATAATTTTCTCTTTTTGCTATTGTTAAGGCAGTATTTCCCCTGCCGCTTATATGGTTAATATTTATCCCTTTTATCAAAAACATGTTTACAAGCTCAATATCATTATTTAATACCGAAAGAATCAGTAGGGTGTTGCCTTGTTCGTCGATATAATCAATAGCGGCATTATTATCTACCAGATATTTTACGGCTTTTTTTCTGTTTGCCAGAAATGCATAATGTAAAGGCGTTACACCCAATTTGTTTTTAACGTCAATTAGTGCACCATACGATACAAGGGGCTTTAGGCATTTTAATTTACCATAAAACGATGCTATGTGCAAAGGCGTATTACCCATTTCATTTGTAATATTCGCATTTGTGCTGTCTTTTGATAAGATACTCATTAACAAAATGTTGTCTCCATTTTTTGCAGCTATGAAAATTTCCTGTGCAAACAAAAATTGAGGGGCAAGCATTAAGGAAAAAAGCAAAAGTTTGTGTGCTGTATCCTTAAAATTACGGGTAAAATTAATAATCCTTATTGATTTGCAAATCTGTAAATACATTTTTTTGTACCTGAACATTAAAAGTTTGTTTGTTATGTTTAATTGTAAATAAAAATGCAAGTATAAGTTATTAATGTATTTAAAAATTGTAAAAATTCGACAAATCCCTATTTTATTTTAAATTGCTTGCAAATAACATCAAAATTGAAATTTTCGATAAAGGTCTTATCCGAAAGGAATTTGCTTGGTTTACTTTTAGTAAAACAGTAAAAATCTTTTATAAAGTGAGCCTGATCGTAGTAACCGGCATCGAAAGCAATATGTGTTAACGATTTTTTTTTGCCATTTTTTAATAAACTGAGCGCATAATTAAGCCTGACAATTCGAGAAAAAATTTTTGGTGTTATACCAACGTTTTTTATAAACCTCCGTTCGATTTTTTTGTAATTCCTGTTACTAATAATTGCCTTGCTAAGTTTTGTTTCTTTAGGGTTTTTGTAGATTTCACAAATATAGTTTCGTGTTTCATATACAGCTATATCATTAATAAAGGCATTTTCCAAAAATGATTCAACATGTTTAATCATTTTTGGGCTATTAACCGATTTATTAACTTTGTTCGCCAGATTTTGAATTTGTGTTCCAAAAACATCCGAACACTTTAGAGATTTGTCTTTTATCTCCTTCATGCTAACTGATGTAAAAAACGATAAGCAACCAGGTTTGAACCGTACAGAAATACTTGGGCTTATTTTTGAAAAACTAAGCAAATGCGGCTGGCTTTTTATACCAATTATTTGCGAGCCTTTTGTTATGTTTACGGTTTGATTTATTAAAACTTCTCGTTTATATATGTTCTCAAAATCAAGAACCAACTCAGTCATCCCGTCAGGGATAACTGAAATAACAGAATTTTCAACATCACCTGTGCTTTTGTGGAAAGCAATATGGTCGATATAGTTTTTTAAGTATGACTTGGGTATGTGTTTGGTAATTAACATTAACAAAAATATAGAAATCAATGAAAATATACCAATTTGAATGCCATATATGTTAATTGTTTGATTTATTGACAGATGGATGATGTTAATTGTTTGATTAATAACATTTTTTGTACGGTATTGAACATTAATGGCTCAATACCGTACAAAGTGGATAAAACAATAACCTTTAGGATAGGCAATTAGTATCTGTCTCTAAAGTCATGCATTAGCAAAAATAGTGAATGCTTCGTTTTGTTAATTAAAGATTATCACTTTATTATAAGGCTCGTATTTTTGCAAACTGACCTAAGCCTTCACTTTATGGACAGTATCTAATTAATGATAATTTTTTTCGAAATTACTGTACTACCATAGCTAAACCTTAAATAATAAATACCTGCAGGAGTGTTGGAAATGTTTACCCTATGTTTAATTTTGAATTTCTATATTGTCAATTGCCCAACCCCAACCTACGGTAAGTTGATCCGACCATAACCTAAAGCGTATCAATACTTCATCGCCACCCGCAAACCTAC
>NBLH01000091.1 GCA_002084525.1 Bacteroidetes bacterium 4572_117
ACTAAAAATATTCCCCCATCTATAAGCGACAATAACTAATATCTTAAATATTGCGATATTTTCACAATTTATTAAAGACAAAACACAATGAAAAACACTTTTATTTTAAGCATTGCTATTTGCTTTTTTTTCATAAACAGTTTAAATGCTTTTTCGCAAAAAAATAAAACATTTGACCCCAATTATAAATTGTTGGAAAGCAAGTCAAAAGTACAGGATAAAAACTTTTATTTGCTCACTGCAATGCAGCAAGTACCTGCAATACAGCAAATTTTATCTACCAACAAGAAATTATCTATTTTTTTGAAAGCAAAAAAAGCAGAAATTACAAAAAATGCCAACACTTGTGGTGAAAACCCCGAATGCCATTTATTGACTTTTTTATGGAAAGATGAAGAAGTAAAACTTATATCGGGAATCCTAAAACATTAATACAAACAGCATTGCCTCTGATACAAAAACTATGGGTTTGTTCTTTGAACCAAGCTTACAATTTGCTATTAACTTTCTAGATATTAACGACAGGGACGAGGCATCATCGTTTGAACCAATGGAACAACAAGAAAATAAAGCGACTTTTGAAAGGGTTGCAACAATTAATTGGGATGCCTATAAATATTCGGTTTTACTTGTACCCGGTTACGGCCCCGAAGAGGAAAAAACACCTTTAAGCCCTGTTGCTAAGTTCAGGTTAAAATTAGCAGCAGAACGTTATTTCGAAAAACTTGCACCTATAATCGTAGTGTCAGGCGGAAGGGTGCATCCTTTCAGGACACCTTATAATGAAGCAATTGAAATGAAAAAGTTTCTTATTGCCAGATATGAAATCCCTGAAAATGCAATACTGATTGAACCCCATGCACGCCATACTACTACAAATTTTAGAAATGCTGCCCGGTTAATTTACCGATATAAACTACCCTCCGATAAAAAAGCTCTGGTTACCACAACAAAATACCAAAGTTATTACATTAGCGATATGGGTTTAGATAAAAGAAGCATTAAAGAATTGGGATATGTTCCTTTTAAACTGCTTAAAAGATTGAATAAAAATGATATAGAATTTTTACCGATTATAACATCCTTACATGGCAATGCGATGGAACCTTTAGACCCATAGGCTTGCAAAAATTGTAATACTGCAAACATAGTGGGTAACTAATTATAATGTATGTTGGTTATTTGTTTGCTTTTACGCAACTCGCATATTGTAAGATATTTGCACCAGTGCGTAAGATACTATGTTAAAATCCAAATTTTATTTAATATTTAATATTTTTTTTGCTTACTATTTTACGAACTTAAAACTTATAAATAATCAGCCTGAAAGGCTAAATTATTTCAGCCTATTTGTCAGATAATTATAACTTCGTAAAGTAGTACTAATTTATGGCGATTATACTGAAAACGGGTTAAAATTAGATTATTTTAAATTTATATTAAGTACCCAGTCAAAATTAATTACCTCCGGTGAGGGCTTCGCCGTTGTATATTTATTTTTACGCAACTTGCATATTGTAAGATATTTGCACTAGTGCGTAAGATACATTAAATAGCACTTAGTGCTTAATTAATAAAATGAAATAAAATGGAAATATTAATCTCGCTTGCAATAATTGTTGTACTAATGGTTGTTGCAGCCTCAAAGTACAATTTTCACCCATTTTTGTCACTTTTGCTGGCAGCAATAGCAATGGGTTTTATTGGGGGTTTGAGCGAATCAGAACTAACAAACACCTTGATGGCCGGCTTTGGAAAAACATTGGGTAACATAGGGATAATCATTGCCTTTGGTACTATAATCGGATCGTATCTTGAAAAAAGTGGTGGAGCTAAAACTCTTGCCAATTGGGCATTAAAGGTGATTGGTAAAAACAGATCTGCCTTAGCTATGAATATTACCGGTTTTATTGTTTCAATTCCGGTTTACTGCGATTCTGGATTCATTATCCTTTCCTCATTAAACAAAGCCATAAGCAAAAATACAAAGATACCCCTTGTTGTGCTAGGTGTTTCTTTAGCAGCCGGTTTATATGCAACCCATGTATTCGTGCCTCCCACACCGGGGCCATTAGCCGCTACAGCTGCATTAGGGGCAGATCTAGGATTAGTTATTATTCTTGGATTGATTGTGGCTATTCCGGTATCGCTTGTCGGTTTTTTTTGGGCTAAATATTTTGGCAGGAGAATTAAAATTGAAACAGAAACTTCCAAAACTTCCATATCCGAACCTAAAACTGAAAAAATACCCAGTGCAAATTTAGCTTTTGCCCCAATCATAGTACCTATTGTGTTAATTGCTCTAAATTCAATCGCAAATTACCCTACGCACCCTTTTGGTGAAGGTAATATTGCTAGCATAATTAATTTTGTGGGAAATCCTATAATTGCATTATTTGTAGGGGTTTTTCTTGCATTTAAATTGAAAGGCAAGATAACAAAAGATACGCATTTTAATTGGGTAACCAGTGGCTTAAAAGAAGCGGGGATAATTATTCTAATTACCGGTGCAGGTGGTGCTTTTGGGGCAATATTGAGGGCAACCGGTATCGGCGATATAATTGGCTATAGTTTTTCAAACTTGCAACTAGGTTTACTTCTGCCATTTATTATAGCGGCGGTTTTAAAATCTGCCCAAGGATCTTCAACAGTTGCAATAATTACCACTGCTGCTATAATTGCACCTATATTGGAATCTTTTGGTTTAGACTCCTCTATTGGGCGGGCATTGTCTGTTTTATCCATTGGTGCCGGTGCAATGACAGTATCTCATTTGAATGATAGTTTTTTCTGGGTGGTAGCGCAATTTACTGAAATAGATACAGCAACAGCTTTAAAAACCCAGACCGTATCAACACTATTACAAGGACTTACAGGAATAGGTATTGTTATGGTTATTGGGTGGTTATTTATTTAGAAAATTTTAAACAATTAAATATAAACAAATGAAAGTAAGCAAAATTTTATTGGCAATAGCAGTAATGTTTTTTTTAGCATCGTGTACACCTAGTGAAAAAAAAACAGCTTTAAAAACAGAAACAGAAACTGAGGTTTTACAACCCAAATTTAAAACTTCCGACGAAATTGTAGAGTGGCTTAAAAACCCTAATGATGATTATGTGGCAGTTGTTGCTCATCGTGGAGATTGGCGAAATGCCCCTGAAAACTCCTTGCAAAGTATTAAAAATTGCATAAAAATAGGTGTAGATATTGTTGAAGTTGATGTTCGCCTAACCAAAGATGGTAAATGGATATTAATACATGACAATACGCTTGACAGGACCACCACCGGCAAAGGGAAAGTTAGCGACTACACCCTTGAGGATATCCAAGGGCTAAACTTAAAAAATGGTGCAGGTTCAAAAACCACACATAAAATTTCTACACTCGATGAGGTTCTGAATTTTATACAGGGTAAGCCCATTTTAATAAACCTTGACAGCAAAGAATGGGATTTACCAACAACTTTTCAACTACTTAAAAAAACACAAACAGTAAATCAGGTTATTTTCAAATGGGCCGACCCTTTGCCGGTTATGCGTGAACGATGGGGGGCTTATATGGACAGTATTTTGTTTATGCCCATGATATACCCAATAGACTACAAATATAAAGAGCGTTTTAAGCTTTATGTAAACAATAATATTAAATCATCGTATGAATTTGCCCAAAATTATTTTGAGGGTTTTTCGCCATTGGCATTTGAGGTAATATATGATCGGGAAGATTCTCCGGTTTTCAAGTCAATTGATTACATCCGTAAAGAAAAGAATGTACCTGTTTGGGTAAACTCTTTATGGGCCGATTTAAACGCCGGGCATTACGATGACATCGCAATAAACGACCCTGACGCACATTGGGGGTGGATAATTGAGCATGGTGCAAACATCATACAAACAGACAGGCCGTATAACTTAATTGAATACCTTGAAAGTAAAGGGTTTCGTGATTAAAACTTTATAAATACCCAGACAAAATTAATTAAAAATTTACTTTTACGCAACTTGCTCTTTGCAAAGCGTTTGCATCATCGCACAAGCAGCATTAAATAGCACTTAATGCTTAATAAAAACTTAATATGTAAAATATGTTTGAATACTTTAAAGAACCCGCAAAAAAAACTATAGTTGGTACTACGGAGGAACAAGATACTTTGTATAAAAAATTAAAAAGGCAAGTATTTATTTCTGCTACATTGGGTTATGGTTTATACTATGTGTGCCGTTTAAGTTTAAATGTAGTAAAAAAGCCAATAGTAGATTCAGGTTTATTAACCGAGTCAGAGTTAGGTATTATAGGTTCTGCATTATTTTTTTCGTATGCGATAGGAAAACTCACAAATGGCTTTTTGGCAGATCATAGCAATATTAGAAGGTTTATGTCAACCGGCCTGTTTATTTCTGCACTGATAAACCTTATGATGGGTTTTACAAGTTCTTTTTTATTCCTTGCAATTTTTTGGGGGGTAAACGGTTGGATGCAATCAATGGGGGCAGCCCCAAGCGTTGTGTCGTTGTCGCGTTGGTTTAAAGATAAAGAACGGGGCAGTTTTTATGGTTTTTGGAGTACAAGCCATAATATTGGCGAAGCCTTAACTTATATTTTTACCGCAATAATAGCATCGTATTTTGGGTGGCAATGGGGCTTTAGGGCTGCGGCAATCATAGGGATTGTGGGAGCGTTAATAATTTCAGTTTTTTTGCACAACAGCCCCGAAAGTAAAGGCTTGCCACCTGTAAATGTGAGGCCTGACGGAAAAAAAACAAATACATGGCAATTACAAAAAGGGGTAATTAAAAACCCTTATATCTGGTTGTTGGCGTTTGCAAGTGCATTTATGTACATATCGCGATATGCGGTTAATAGTTGGGGGCCATATTATTTTGAAGCTGCCAAAGGCTATTCGTTAACCGAGGCAAATACACTAGTTTCGATTAGTGCAGTTTTTGGTATAGTCGGTACGGCAATGTCAGGATTTGTTTCAGATAAACTTTTTAAAGGAAGGCGTAATATGCCCGCATTTATTTTTGGTTCGATGAATGTGTTTGCACTATCTTTGTTTTTATTAGGGCCACAAGGTGTTTGGTGGATAGATGTTTTGAGCATGGTTATTTTTGGTTTAGCTATTGGTGCATTAATTTGTTATGTTGGCGGGTTAATGGCGGTTGATATAGCTTCTAAACAAGCATCGGGAGCCGCTTTGGGTATAATTGGAGTAATGAGCTATGCGGCTGCAGGCATTCAGGATATAGTCAGTGGTTTTTTAATTGAAGGTAACAAAACTGTGGTTAACGGGATAACAGAATATGATTTTAGCCAAATTACCATTTTTTGGATTTCGGCTGCTTCAATATCTGTTATTTTAACTTTACTTACGTGGAAAAAAACTTAAACAATGGAAAGTGCAAGTAACATAAAAAATATAATTTTCGATTTAGGTGGTGTAATAATGAACCTAGATGTGGATAAAACAATCCTAGCTTTTAAAGACCTTGGGATGACTGATGTTGTAAATGACACAAATCTCTATTATAAAAACCCAATTTTTAACGATTTTGAAACCGGCAAAATTTCTGAGACCGGGTTTTTAGATGAGCTGGGCAAATTGTTAGGGCCGAATGCTACGCATAAAAAAATAAAACAAGCATGGAACGCAATGATATTGGATATACCAAAGGACAGGATTAATTTTACACTAAATTTGAAAGATAAATACAGGGTGTTTTTATTGAGTAATACCAACAGTATACACCAAACGAAATTTGAATCGGAATTTAAACAACAAAATGACTTTCTTTTTGCCAAATTATTTGAAAAAATATATTATTCACATAAATTAGGTATGCGGAAGCCCGGTGAAGAGATATTCAATTTTGTTATTAAAGATAGTAAACTAAAAGCCAAAAAGACTTTGTTTATTGATGATTCTGACCAAAATATTGCCACAGCCAAAAAACTAGGGATAAAAACGGTTCATTTGCAGGATGCGGCCTTACTTACAAATCTGGATATAAAATAAACCCGTTTTTGCCAGCCAGCTTTTAATATGTATATTTACAGCTATAAAAACATACACATGAAAAAAAGTAGGCGACAATTTATCAAAACATCGGCAGTTACAGGAATAGGGCTAGCCGTAGCACCAACTATTACATTTGGGAAAATACCCGGCCCTAAAAAACTCCGTGTAGGCTTTATAGGTACAGGGGCACGTGGTTTAGCCCATGTACGCGATGCTTTGTCCCGAAAAGATATTGAAGTTACCGCAATTTGCGATATAAATCCTGAAATGTTGGCACAAGCTAAGCAGTATATCGCAAAAGCAGGCCAAAAACAGGCCAAAGAATATGGGAAAAATGAATATGATTACCGAAACCTTTTAGATGATAAAAATGTTGATGCAGTAATTATTTCTACACCATGGTTATGGCATACACCAATGAGCGTTGATGCGATGAAAGCGGGGAAATATGCTGGAGTTGAAGTTTCAGCAGCAATGACTTTACAAGAGTGTTGGGATTTAGTAAACGCCCATGAAGAAACCGGGACACATTTAATGATCCTTGAAAATGTAAATTACCGTAGGGATGTTATGGCCGTGCTCAACATGGTAAAGCGAGGCCTTTTTGGTGAGCTGTTACATTTTAGGGGAGGTTATCAGCACGACCTTAGGGAGGTGATATTTAATAACGGAGAGCAACGTTATGGTGGGGGGATACTATTTGGTGAAAAGGCAAAAAGCGAGGCCCAATGGCGGACACTGCATAGCCTTAAAAAAAATGCCGACTTATACCCTACCCATGGCTTAGGGCCATTGGCGGTTTATGCTGATATTAACCGGGGCAACCGTTTCACATCATTAACTTCAAATGCAACAAAAGCCCGCGGCATTAAAAACTATATCGTTAAAAATGCAGGTAATGATCACCCAAGTGCACAACTTGATTGGAAACTTGGCGATATTGTTACTTCTACAATTGAAACTGCAATGGGCGAAACTATTATTTTAACACATGACTGTAATGTTGCACGCCCCTATTCTTTGGGGTTTAGGGTTCAGGGCGTAAATGGAATAACAGAATTTGATTACTACAATAGCCGGGTTTATATTGATGGCAAAAGCGAAGCACATAAATGGGATGAAGCCCAAAAGTGGTTTGATAAATACGACCATCCCTTATGGAAAAAATACGAAAATGAAGCAAAAGGTTCCGGCCACGGTGGTATGGACTATTTTGTTTTGAATGCATTTGTTGAATCTGCAAAGCAAAATATTGCACCGCCATTAGATGTATACGATGCCGCTGCTTGGAGCGCAGTAACCCCACTTTCGGAGCGGTCAATTGAAAATAACGGCATGCCACAAGATTTTCCTGATTTTACACGTGGCAAATGGATAAAACGCAAACCATTTAATTGGTTAAACGATAAATTTTGATTTTTTTCCATTACAGTTTCAATTATTTACAACACATAAGTTAAAATATGGATTTTAAGGAGTTAACAAGTAGATTTGTTATTTATGGTAACTATTTAAACTCTATACCTTTCGGGAACGGGCATATAAACGACACTTTTCTTGTAACTTATAACCAAGCAGGTGTAAATACAAGGTATATTATCAGGAAAATAAACAAAAACGTATTTAAGCAACCCAAAATAGTGGTTAATAACAGTGTTAAAGTTTCTTTACACATAAAAAATAAACTATTAAATTATGATGAGGGTGATATTAGCCGAAAAACAATGACCTTTATAAAAACCCACGACAATAAATATTATTATAAAGATGGGGATGGGGATTATTGGTGCATGGTTCTATTTTTTGAAGGAGCTTACACTATTGATTATGTTAAAACGAAGGAACAAGCGTTTAAATCGGCAAAAGCATTTGGTAAATTCCAAAAACAAATTATTGATGTGGACATAAAAGGCTATAAGGAAACTATACCCGGCTTTCATAAGCTGCCCGAGCGTTTACTTGCCTTTGATAAAACCATGGACATAAACCCCGTAGGTAGGCTTAAATTTATTGACCCGGAGTTGAACATGGTCAATAGGAATAGGGACATATCAGAAGAGTTTAGCGAGTTGATGAAAAGCGGGGCTGTGCCTGTACGGATTACACATAATGATACAAAAATAAATAACGTAATGCTTGATAATGAGACAGATGAAGGGCTTTGCGTGATTGATTTGGACACAGTGATGCCAGGGATAGTATTGAACGATTTTGGCGATATGGTAAGGACTTCGACCAGCCCGGTTGCTGAAGACGATGAAGACATTTCAAAAGTTAAAACCAGGCTTGATGTTTTTGAAGCCTTGGCAAAAGGATACTTAGGGCAATTAGCCGGATTACTGACCAAAACAGAACTCGACAAACTTGTTTTTGGTGCCAAACTAATTATTTATGAACAAGCTGTTCGTTTTATTACCGACTATTTGGCCGGGGATGTTTATTATTCTACATCACATAAAAATCACAACCTTGTAAGGGCACAAAACCAGTTTGCTTTATTAGAAAGTGTTCTTGAAAATGAAAAAGAAATGGAAAAAATAGTTAAAAAATATTCAAAAATTTAGACATAAAAAAACTAATGTTAATAAAATGGAAAATAAAGAGCTCAAACTTTTTACCCTGAAAAACAAAAAAGGTACTAAAGTAGAAATCACTAATTTTGGTGGGAAAGTAGTATCGATTATTGTGGCTGACCGACATGG
>NBLH01000092.1 GCA_002084525.1 Bacteroidetes bacterium 4572_117
TCAGCCTCAAGCATTTGGTTTTTCAGCACAGAAGCTTCTGCTTCCTTTTCTTTTTTAACCACCCTATTTCTATATAATGTGCTGATTAACAGAATCATAACTACAGTAAAACCATGTGTTAAAGAACGTATGTTTATTATTTTTTGATTAGGCCTTGCTGGGTTGTTTTTTCGCCAATTGGCAATATTTTCCTTTAGTTCAAAAGGAAGATCTTCATAACCTTTAAAAAAAATCTTACTTCTTATATCGCTAAAAAAAAACAGGTCGTCTACAAACCTGAAAAGGAAAACCACCATTAATACTATATTTATTACAATCAGGTAATAAAACAAGCCCATTTTTTTTTCTAAAACATAAGGCAGTAAAACCTGTAAGTTAAGATAAAAAACCCCAACATGCAACACGGTTATCAAAAAGCTTCGTTTAAACGCACCAAAAAAACCTAAAACATCTGAATAAAGCCAGACCAATAAAAAAAAATAGCTAAGCCATATTACAACATGTGCGAACCACTTTTTTTGAAACAAACCAACACTCATTGGGTTACTATTATTTAATGAATAAGTATTAAACTAAGCACTAAGTGCTATTTAATGTCGCTTACGCACCGGTGCAAATATTTTACAATATGCAAGTTGCGTAAAAATAAATATACAACGGCGAAGCCCTCACCGGAGGTAATTAATTTTGACCGGATACTTAAAATTGATAAACCGAAATTAGCTTCTTTTATAGAAATGTAAAAATATATTCAACAAAAGCTATTATTTATTCAACAAAAGCTTAATAAAACTTAAAATTGACAATTTTAAAGCTTTCATTGAAAAAATTACAATGTTGGTTGAATATATTGTTTATGAGCATCCATGAACCATACATTTGGAAAAAAATATATGAAATATATGAAAAATTACATAAAAGGCATTATTATTTATGGGCTGTTTATCAGCTTGTTAATACTTTTATTTTCTTCGTGCAAAACACAAAATATTTATATAAGCGGTTGGAACGATAAACCAAAAGGGGTTATTAGCGGACGAAGCAACTTTATTAATAATTTACAATATAAGCCTGATGCGAAAATGATGTATGGTATTATGAATGACAATGAAAACTTATATGTTTTTCTTGAAATTTCTGACAAAACTGTACAAAGAAAGGTTTTAATGGGCGGGCTTACATTTTGGATGGATACTGTAGGGAAAAAGAAAAAACAATTGGGAATTACATTTCCGTTAAAAGGGAGCATGAAAAATCAGCAAGGGAAAAAGAATAGAGAAAATATGATGAACCAAAGGCAAAATAAAAATTTGCGGACCGATATAGATAACAAAGAAGTAAATAAAAAATTTGAAAGTGGGTTCAACAAAATGGAAATTGTAGGGTTTAACAATGAAAATGAACCAATGGTTGTTTTTAACCAAAACCCCAAGGGGGTAAGTGCCAAAATAAAGTTTGATAACAAAGGTATACTTAATTACATGGCTAGTGTACCGCTTAAATTAATTTTTAATAATGTTGATGAGTTTTTATCTGACAAAACAAAGCTGTTCAGTTTTGGTTTTGAAACAGGTAAAATTGAAACACCCTTAATGGTTAGCGGCAAAAAGCCCGGTGGCGGTGGCCGGCCCGGTGGTGGCCGATCTGGTGGAGGAAAACCGGGCGGGGGAAGGAACTTAGGTGCAAGCAGTATCGGGGGTAGGGGGGCAGGTAGCAGAATGGGAGGCATGCAGGAATTGACAAAACCGAGCAAATTTTGGGTGAAAAGTGCAAGCTTGGCAAATACTGATACCAAAAATTAGAAAGCCTTTTAGAGCTTATTTTTACATATAATACTTCGTTATATTTTTGCCGCTAATGCACGAATAAAAAGGTAACGGACTAATAATCAACAATATATACAACCATCTGATGGTATCCTAATCTGCTGATTATTTATAGTGTCAGTTATTTTTGCACAGCAGCTTGTTGCACAAAATGCCGGTGAAATTTCGGTTACAAAAAATTATTTCGGGAAAACACTTAAAAACACCCTTGATGATTTAGCTTTAAGCTACAATATTGACATTGACTACGATAAAGAAGACATACCCAAAGGGATAATGCCCGGTAAAAGCTTCAAGGGTAAACCCCTAAACACTGTATTACAATTACTATTAAAAGATAAAGGGCTACATTATAAAATAGTCGAAATGCAGGTTGTTATCCGCAAAACGGGTAAAAAAATATTGCTTGAAGAAAAAATCTATAAAAGGAAAAACAATTTTTCGCTTTCGGGAACAATAAAAGACAAAAAAAGTGGCGAATCTTTACCTTTTGCCCAAATTTTAATAAAAAACACAAAAAATGGTACCGTTTCAAATGTCGACGGGTATTTTACTTTGTTTAAAATCCCTACCGACACTTCTGTTTTTTTAGTTAGTTATACAGGTTATAAAACTAAACGGGTTTTTTTAAGCCCAAAACTTATCAGTAAAGATATTGTTATTGAACTTATTCCTGAAAACAATATGATTGATGAAGTTAACATAACAGCTGAAAGCGAAGAGTTGATGAAAGTTTATAAAGACATAAGTGTTGTATCTATGTCAACAAAGCAAATGAAAACCCTTCCAAGTTTAGGTGGGCAGGATTTATTTCGCTCTTTTCAATTGTTGCCGGGTGTAAGTGCCAGCAACGAATCGTCATCGGGTTTGTATGTGCGCGGCGGCACACCGGACCAAAACCTTGTACTTTACGATGGTTTTACCGTTTATCATGTTGACCACCTGTTTGGGATGTTCAGCGCATTTAACCCTAATGCGGTTAAAGATGTTAAACTATATAAAGGCGGATTTGAATCAAAATACGGTGGGCGGCTTTCAAGTGTTATGGAAATAACAGGTAAGGATGGCAATGAAAAGAACTTCAATCTGGGGGCAGGGGTCTCTTTTTTAAGCATCGATGGTTTTGCCGAAATCCCCTTAGGTAAAAAAGGAAGCTTTCTTTTTACAGGTAGGCGGTCGTTCCAAAGTTTTTTATATAAAGATATTTTTGATAGTTTTAATGATTCAGATGCAGCTTCGCCAGAGGCACCTGCCCAAATAATGGGCAAAGGGATGGGACGGTCGATGGTGCAGAGCGAGCCAAGTTCATTTTTTTATGATTTAAATGCAAAAGCAACATATAAATTCGACAAAGATATTTTTTCGTTAAGTTTTTATAACGGGCAGGATGACTTAGATAACTCAAGCACCACTAATATTTCACGGGGTGGGATGCGTATGGGGGGCGGAAGGAACGACCTTACACAATGGGGCAACTGGGGCACAAGCGCAAAATGGTCAAGACGCTGGAACAAATCTTTCTATAGTAATGCATTAGCCTCATACTCAAAATATTATAGTAAAAGAAACATGACAAGGAACAACACAGTTTATCGTAATGGCGAAACTAAAGAAATTAACCGGGGGACAATCGAAGATAACCAGTTACAAGATTATACCTTTAAAATAGATAACGAATGGAAAATAACACAAAATAACCAACTCGAATTTGGTTTGCAATCAAGTTATTACAATATCGACTATCTTTTTACACGAAACGACACTATAGAGATTCAAAACAGGCACGACCAAGCCTCATTGTCTACTATTTATTTTCAGGACAATTTACGTTTATTTAACAGGTTGACATTAATCCCCGGGATAAGGGCTTCTTTTTACGATGTTACGAACAATATTTATTTTGAGCCAAGGGTGTCGTTAAATTATGATTTAAACAAAAAGATACAACTAAAAGCGTCCTGGGGGCAATATTATCAATTTGCAAAACGGATTATCCGCGACGATATGGAATCTGGGAGCCGAGATTTTTGGACTTTGGGCAATGGGGACGATATACCTATTGGGTTTGCAACACACTACATTGGCGGGCTAAGTTATGAAACACATAATTATTTGTTCAGTGCCGAAGCGTATTATAAAAATTTGCAGGGGCTTTCAGAATACTCTTTACTTTATGCACCAACATTTCAGCAACAAAACGTAAACTACGACGATTTTTTTTATGAAGGTACCGGTGTGGCAAAAGGGATAGAATTATTGGCCCAAAAGAAATATGGAAAATATACAGGTTGGGTTGGTTATACTTTAGGTGAAGTAAAATATGATTTTCCGATATATGGAAACGAATCTTTTATGGCCACTCATGATGTTACCCATGAATTAAAGTTTGTTAATTCATATAAATGGGGTAAATGGGTGTTTTCGGCTTCGTGGATTTATGGAACCGGAAAACCATACACCGCCCCCACAGGAGCCTATGATATAACTATGGCCGATGGTTCTGTTAACAGCTTTATTGCTGTTGGCGATAAAAACACTTTCCGTTTGCCAGATTATCATCGTTTAGATATTGCGGCAACTTATGAGTTTGGTATCGGGAGTAAAAGTATTGGTAATATTGGTTTTTCAATATTTAATTTGTACAACCGCACAAACACATGGTATAAAACATTTGAATTAGTTGATAGTGAGCTTATTGAAACAGATGTTAATTTATTGGGGATTACACCTAATATTACATTATCATTTAAATTAAGGTAAATCTAGAATCTGCAAAGTTAGGGTGTGGCTCATTGGCAAACAGCGTGCTGCCAAAAATTTGGTCCACTTTTAATTTAAGCACTAAGTGCTATTTAATGTTGCTTACGCACTGGTGCAAGTATCTTACAATATGCAAGTTGCGTAAAAGTAAATATACAATTAATTTTGCTTGGGTACTTACAAGACACGCCCACACTAACAAATACTTTAATAATAATTTACAGATATAGGTTGAAATGACAAAGGGAAAAGACAAAAAAAACAGACATATGAAGAACACAGCAATTATTACGGTAATGATTTTCGGGTTTCTATCGGCAATTACATCATGCGAACAAAATAATATCGATATTGATACTACCACCCCGGTTGTTGAAGCTTATTTAATTCCGGGCAAACCTGTTGAACAGGTTAAATTAACAAAACTGATACCCTACTTATCGGATAATGGTAATTATGTAGCAGAAGGAATTAGCGACGCCGAAATAACCATCACAAATAATAACGAAAATTATAAATTGCTTCCGGTTCCTGATAAAAGCGGGGAAAATCAAACATACAATATTGATTTTGAGTACAACAACAAAACTATTTCGGCAAGTACAATTACACCCCAAAAACCAACAAATTTTACAATGTCGCAGAATATAATTTATATAGATAGGCTTGTTGAAGGCGAACGCCCTAATATGGAAAATGCAATTTATGAAATTACATGGGATAATGACGATGGCAGCAATTACTATATATCTATCGATCTACTAGAAACAGAAATTGATCCTGTTAGTTTTATGGTTACCGATACTGTTACTCAAACGCTTAGTACCCCTTCGGTTACCGATGTGTATAACATTAATTCAAGATTATTGCGATATTATGGCAACCACAGGGTAGTGCTTTATAAAGTAAACGAAGAATATGCAAATCTTTACGAAAATACAAGTACCAGTTCTCAAAGCTTGACAGACCCATACACAAATATTGAAAACGGGAAGGGTATTTTTACTGCTTTTAATACCGATACCTTGTTTTTTGAGGTGAAAGAGTATTAAAATATCGTAAAAACCACCAAATAGTGTCTGTCCATAAAGTCGGTATTTTTTCATTTAAGCCCCAAAGTGGGCGTTAAGCATTAGCCCTGTGCGTGGTTGCTGAGCGTAGTCGAAGTAAAGCACAGGGCTGTGAATCAGCATGTTACAAAAGCCCTGAATGGGCGTAAGATAAATGTCATGGCTTTATGGACACGCACTAAATAGTTGATTTGTTAACAATTCTTTGCAGAATGTTAATATCTACCATTATAATATTGCATATTATCTTGTTGATATTTTGTACCTTTCGAGGCAAAAAGTATCGTTATGCAAGGACGTAAAACTTATCACGAAAAATTCTTTATAAAATTCCGTTTATCAAAAAGGATTCCTAAAAACAATTTCTACAGAAGGTTAAAGAGTTCAATAAATTTAGATTTTTTGTACGAAGAGACCAAAGCATATTATGCGCAGCGTGGGCAAAAAAGTATCGACCCTGTGGTTTTCTTTAAACTTTGCCTGCTCAAACATATAGAAAACATCACGACAGACCGACAATTAATAGATTTTTGCGGTCTTAGGTTAGATATCCTTTATTTTTTGGGATATGATGTCGACGAAAAACTCCCCTGTAACACTACTATCACCCGTACAAGAAATAAATTCACTTCACAAATTTTCGAAAAACTGTTAAAAAAGGTAATTGATGTTTGTATAGAATCGGGTTTACTAAAAAGTAAAGATACGGCAGATGATATTTCAGGGCAAGCCGGAGTTTACCCCCAAATTTTTATTCCAAAAATGGCTAAAAAAGCGGTACTTGAACAAAATTATCAAAGCTAAAAACTGAAATTTCACCGTTATAGCCACTAACCGGTTTTGCTAGTATGCAATTATATAAATGCAACCTTCTGATGCATTTTTAGTGTCTAAAGCATATAAGTAGCAAGCATATATTGAAAACAGGTTGAAATTAGACTTTTAAAAAACTGTTTGTTGTTGAATATCAATTTAATAAACAATATAACCATTCAATAATTTAATTTTAACTCCCCAAATAAATTATTATGAAACTTAATGTTTTTTCATTAGTCCTTTTATTTTTTGTTTTTTCGGGTAACTTTTTAGTGGCACAACCAATTATTATCGACCACAATTGCGCAAAACTCGATCCAATCCCAGCCGATGCAATCCAAACCGCAAAAAGCAACCTGCATATCGCTTATGGGCACACATCGCACGGAAGCCAGTTAACAACAGGCATGACAGGCCTTGTTGGTCAAACAGGTTTGCTTGGTTACAAAGGCGATATTTATAGCTGGAACAATGGTGGGTCAGGTAATGCGCTTGATATTCACGACAAATTTGTTGGCGGCGATTTAGGCCACAAAGGCGACCTCAAATGGGAGGCCGATACCCGTACTTATTTAGCTGCAAACAGCGATGTTAACGTAATTATATGGTCGTGGTGTGGCGGGGCAAGCGATAACACCGTGGCCGGGATGAATATTTACCTAAATGCAATGAACCAACTGGAACTTGATTTCCCTACCGTTAAGTTTGTGTATATGACAGGCCACTTGGATGGTTCTGGTGAATCGGGGAATTTGCATGCCATGAATGAACAAATACGGGATTTTTGTACTGCTAATAATAAAATATTATACGATTTTGCCGATATTGAATCTTATGATCCTGATGGGAATTATTATCATGACAAACTTGCAAACGATGGATGTTATTATGATTCAGATAATAGCGGTAGCAGGGATGCTAATTGGGCTATTAACTGGCAAAATTCACATACAAAAGGTGTTGATTGGTACGAATGTACGTCGGCACATTCGCAACCATTAAACGCAAACCTAAAAGCTTATGCTGCATGGTGGCTGTGGTGCAGGTTGGCAGGTTGGAGCGGTACAAGCGAACCTACTGCCGGTGATCTATCTTTTGGCTCAACGGCTTATACTTGTTACGAAAACGATGCAAGTATCAATATTACCGTAAACAGGGTTTCAGGTACAAAAGGCGAAGTCAGCGTTAATTATGATGTGTCAGGCGGTACGGCAACTATTAATTCAGATTATCAATTTACAGCCGGGGTTTTTACATGGGCAGATGGTAACAGTGATGCCAAAACAATTACTATCCCCATTTTACAGGATACAGAGGAGGAAGGTGCAGAAACTATTATGCTTGAACTTGCGGGGGCAACAGGCGGAGCCGGGATTGTTACAAGCGCAACAACTATTACCATTGCCGACGATGATGGCGATATTGCCATTGATGTACGGGTAAATAAAGGCTCTGATGATGCAGAAGAAATTGTATCGAACGGAAACGTTGATATTAGCAGCTCAGACCTTGAACTAACCGAAGATAGGGGAGGGGCTCAAATAATTGGGATCAGGTTTGCAAATTTGAATATCCCGCAAGCTGCAAATATATCAAATGCGTATGTTCAATTTACTTGCGACGAAGCTACCGATGGTACAACTGATTTATCGATTTATGGCAATGATATTGATTCTGCTTCTACATTTTCTGCTTCTAATTTGGATATTTCAACACGCATAAAAACAACTTCAAACGTGGGGTGGCAACCACCGGCATGGGATCAGGTTGGCGAAAACGGCCCTGACCAAAGAACCCCTGATATTTCAGCAATTATTCAAACAATTATAAACAAAGATGGTTGGAAACCCGGCAATGCCTTGGCATTATTAATAACCGGGACTGGAAACCGTGTTGCCGAATCTTACTCGGGCGCCCCAAACGCAGCTCCGCTTTTACATATTGAATATAATACAGAAACAGCAAGTATCCCACATATAAGCATGAATGACATATTAATACACCCAAACCCCTCAAACGGGGTTTTCAATATAGATGTTGAAAAATTTGACACAAACAGCAACGTACTGATATATAGCAGCATGGGGTGTTTGGTGTATTCAGGCAAACTTAATAGGACTGTTGATATTTCTAGTCAACCTGCCGGTGTATATTTCATTCAGATCAATGCCAATAGTCAAATTTATAAGTCAAAATTTTTAAAAGAATAGAACATCCATGATTGACAGAAGCCAGAAAGAATTATTCAGGTGTAATTGTGTTGGATAGGCATTAGTATGGTTTTACACTTATGGTATTAAAACTTAGCAAGTTTGATAAACTTACTAAGTTTTCGGGGTTTGCAAATAACCAATTATCAAATTGGATAAAACAATGTTACTTGGCTTAAATATTTCAGCACAAACCAACAGCCTGTGTTATTAAAATGGGTTAATTTAAAATTTAACAAGGTGTTGTGTTAAGATAAACCATTTTGTTTAAAACAATCCACATATGCTTTATCCTCGACTTGGATATGGTGTAAAATCCATTTATTAAGGAAAATAATTAACCTGTATACTGCATTGTACTCACCTCCAACAAATTGTTTTTGATAGGTTGAAATAGAGTTAATGAAGCTGTTATGCGATTCGCTATGGCTTTTAGCATTGGGGCAATTAAAATCTTCAAGATATTTTTCTTCAAAACCAAAATGATAATCTGTGTAATCAAGTAATTTAGATATGCTTTCGTTAATTATTTCAGTTGACTCTTCATTTTTGAATGACCGATAAAGGATATTGATAAAATCTAACCATTTTTTATGCTGCTGATCGATGATGTTCAATTCTATTGATAAGGTTTCATTCCAAACTAGAAGATCGCTGCTTTTTTCAAGATCTTTTGGGATTTTAAGATTATTTTGCTTAATAAAGTTTTCAAGAAAGTTAATCCTGGTCGAAAAGTCAAACTCATTAGACATAAGTTTTTCTTTTAAATTATTACGTTCATTTTTAATTTTCTGAATTTCCCCTAAGTCTTTAATAAACATCACTATCCGCTTGCTGTCTTTAACATTTATTTCTGTCATTGACAACACAACCGGATTTTCAAAACCTTCTTTGGTTTTTATTATGGCCTCCATTGGTGCGCTAATTATATCATTTCTCCCGGTTTTAAAATATAATTTTATTTTTTCCTCAAATTCTTTAGCAATAGTCTTATTAGTAAGTACATACATGTCTCTGCCAAGAACTTCTGATTTGCTGTAGCCCCATAACTTTTCGGCGGTTATGTTAAAATACCTGATTTTTCTTACTTCATCAAATTGGAGTATTGCATCGTGGCTGGTTTCGAATGAATTATTGAGCTGTAGCTCATAAATCTCAATAATCTCTGTTTTTGATGTTGTTTCTTTTGTGAGTTCTTGTATTTTATGTCGTTGGCGTTTGTCGCGGTCAATAAAATTGATCCTCATGTTTTCAAGGTCTTCCACCTCGTTCCTCAGTTCAGCTTCACGTGCTAAAGAATCTTCTTGTGCGCTTACAATTTCTTCCATATTTTGGCGCATTTCTTCTTCTTGCTCTTGCATTTCTTGTTCAGAAATACGCGATTGCTCAAGTAATTCAGCTGTACGTGTATTAATTTTTGCTGTTGATAGGGTAGAGGCAATGCTTTCACCAATTCTTTCAACAAGCTCTATCTCAAATGGTTTAAATTCATTAAAAGAAGCTATTTCAATAACACCAAGAACATCTTCTTCAAGTTTTAAGGGTACAATCAATAAGCTTTTTGGGTTTGCACCTCCCAAACCTGATTCTATCTCGATATATTCCGAAGGTAAATCAGTCATGTAAACAGTATATTTTTCAATAGCCACCCCTCCTACTAAGCCTTCGCCGAGGTTTATCCTTTTTTCAATAAATTTTTCTCTATTGTATGCAAAAGAAGCAATAAGTTCCAAGTGTATATCTTTCTCATCGGTGTCGTTTAAAATAAAAATGCCACCTTGGTTTGCACCTAAATATTTTATCAAGCTGCTAATAATATCTTTTGATAATAAACTGATATTTTCGGTATGCCTGCGCAATATTTCACCAAATTGGGCCAAACCTTCTGTTGTCCACCTTCTTTCTCTATCTTCAACCTTCCTCCTTTCTTCTTCTTCTTTTGTTATTTGGAGGCCTTTCCTCATATTTAGCAAAGCGTTTCCTAAAACATCATTATTGCTCAAGGGCTTAAAATCCCTTGTAAAATTCCCTCTTCCCATTTCAATGGCAAATGCAGAAGTTTTTCGTAACCCGTCAACTAATATGTTTAAAGCTGCTGCCATTTTTCCTACTTCATCTGAGCTAGAAATTGGAATATGGTTAGGTAATTCTCCTTGCGAAAGTTTCTTAATAAGTATTTCGAGTTTTTGTATGGGATTAGATGTTGTGCGTGAAATTACAAGGATTATAATCAAGGCAACAAAAAACGCCAGAACGGCAAATACGCTATTGTATAGCTCTATTTTTTTTGATTGATATTTTAGATTAAGTTCTGTTTCAGATCTTAATTCAAGGATTATTTTATCTATTTCATCGTATTTTTTTATTACCTCGCTTACGTTTTGCTTATAAAACTTATATATTTTATGAAGCTGTGCTTGTCGGGTCGAGGCAGAAACACCAACAAACTCAACAATAGTAATTGCCTCAAAATCATCGGTATCTGATAAGCTGTCTGATTCGTCAGGATATTCATAAGCGTTGCTGTTACTGAATGAATTACCTTTTTTTAGCTGCTCTTTTTTTATTTGTTCAATGTTTTTAAAATAAGGTTGAAGAACCTTGGTGATATTTGATTTAGTTTCATCGAGGTAATTTATAATTTTCACCCTAGTCATATTGCTTTTATCAGGATATTGTACCTCTACCTGCCTATATAAACTATCGTATATTAACTGCGACTCATTTACCGATTTTATGTGGTCGTTTACAATTTCATCGATAGCCAATGGATTTTCTGTTTGAATAATTTCAAGTACCCTTCGCAAATCGTGCAAATTTGTTAATTTAAGTTTGTTAAGTGTTGACCTGCTATGATTTGCATTTTCGATATTGCTTTGGTGTTTATCAATTATATTCAATGCTGAAAACTGCCAGAAAAGCAACCACAAAAAAATCAGGATAATTAAAATAAATCCTGAAAATAGCTTTATTTTAATATTAAGATTTTTATAGAAATTCATGTGTTTATTTTTTAAATGTTTTCATTTACCACTATTTGTTTCGCCATAGTGGAATGTTACCGTATGATGTGTTTATTTTTATTTACAATAAAATGGATAAATGTAAAAAATAATTAGATAAATAGCTTAATAATTTACATATATTTTTTGCAGTTAACTAATATTTATAATTATTTATCAATAGCTCATCTGACAAACTACAAACAATATACCATCCATGAAAAAAGCCCTAAACTATTGTTCATTTGTAGTTAATTTTTCTGCTTTACTTTATTACAATAGTTCGGTGTATTTTGGGAAGGAGCTGAAAATCAAAAGATTAGAATTGGAGAAAATGAAAGGCCGGTGGGGATACAGCTTTATGGGCATAATATTGACGCCATGGCTGAATCGGCAAAAATTGCCACCGAAGCAAAACCCGACTTGATAGATATTAATTATGGATGTCCAGTAAAAAAAATTGCAAACAGGGGGGCAGGTGCAGGTATGTTGCGCGATATTCCTAAAATGATAAAAATGACCGAGGAGATTGTAAAAGCAACAAATCTTCCGGTTACGGTAAAAACACGGCTAGGATGGGATTCTGATAACTTGGTTATTGAAGATTTGGCAGAAAGGTTGCAAGATACTGGAATTAAAGCCTTAACCATACATGGTCGTACACGCGCGCAAATGTATCGTGGTAATGCAGATTGGGAACTTATTGGCAAAGTGAAAAACAACCCACGTATACACATACCTATAATTGGAAATGGGGATATTGATTCGCCACAAAAAGCGAAAGAAGCCTTTGATAAATATGGTGTAGATGGGGTTATGATAGGTAGGGCTACTTATGGCCGTCCGTTTATTTTCAAGGAAATAAGGCACTTTTTGGATTATGGCGGGGAAATGCCACCATTAAGCCTGAAAGAAAAAGTAGATTTAGCAAAATTACATTTCAATAAATCTGTTGAATATAAAGGTTGCCCACGTGGTGTTTATGAAATGCGGAGGCATTTAATTTCGTATTTCAAAGGTATACCCCACTTTAAAGAAATGCGCATGAAACTGGTTACTACAATTGAACCAGAAAAGGTACTTGAATTAATTGATGAAATTTACAAGCAGTTTGGGTAAAAAATAGAGATTAATGAAAGTTAAAACTTACAGAAAGTTACATCGTGTTTTGGTTCCTGTTTTAGTGTTGTTTTTTTTAATAGTATCTGTTACGGGTTTAGTTTTGGCCTGGAAAAAGCATTCGACAGGGATTTTGTTGCCTGAAACAGAAAAAGGGGCAAGCTCAAAAATGGATAATTGGTTGCAGCTTGATTCATTAAGCACTATTGCCGCACTATGCCTGAAAGATTCTATTTCGGGGAATATTTCTGCTAGGATAGCGAAAATAGATATAAGGCCCCAAAAAGGTATTGCAAAATTTATTTTTGAAGACCATTATTACGAAATACAGCTAGATTGCACGGACGGTAAAATTCTTTCTGTAGGGAAAAGGAATTCTGATTGGATAGAAGAAATTCATGATGGCTCAATTGTAGACAGGGTTTTTGACCTAAAAGGGGACCCAGTAAAGGTTTTTTATTCTACAATAATTGCTTTGGCTTCATTGTTTATGTCTATTACCGGTATTATTATCTGGAACAAACGACGGAAAAAGCTTAATATTAGGAAGTGATTATTTTTGAACATCATACTCGACACCCCACCCATCAGGCTTACACTCAAAACTCTTGACATATAAGCAGATTATCAGTGCGTTATGGGTTTTGCTCGTAAAATAGAGTTGTCGTAAAAAGTCATTAGAAATTAGTCATTAGACATTGAAAATAGCGTACAACAATCTAATAACCAATTACTAATACACTAATGACCATAAACTCAAGATAAGAAAAACAGTCAATGTTTGACAGTGCAGTTTACGATAAGTCAGGATGCCTGATATTAATCTTTTTTTAAAACCTTGCTAAAATATTCCCAATATTTTAGATGGAACTTGTAACTCCCAAGTTTTTTAAGCATCTGGTGTTCGGTCAATAATTCTTGGTCGTCTGGGGTCATTTTAATTTTTTTGCTATTAGGGTCGTGAAGTGTGTAAAATTCAGGATGAAATTGCACACCAAATACGTTTTCGTAATATTTATGGCGTATGGCTTCAACTACTTTGCCATCGAGCGAAGTCGCTGCTACTATAATATCTTTACCAATTTTATTTATTGCTTGATGGTGGCTGCTGCAAACATAAGGAATATCGTTTTCTGATAAATTAAAATGGGTTTTAAAGAACAGGTTATCAGTTAGTTTAATCCGATGGAAACTGTGGCTATCTAAATCTAAATCTGTATTAATGTTGCGCCAATAGTTACGGTGCATTTTATTCTTATCCAAAGCTAGTACATCTTCAACGTATTTTAAACCATAAATGTCGGACGGGATATCTTGATACATGTCGCCACCGGTAGCTACGTTCATGGTTTGCATACCAAGGCAAATGCCAAACACGGCATAACTGGGTTTTTTATCAAGCAATGGCCTAATTTTTTTATCGCCGTTGCGCCCAAGTAAATGATAAAGGAAAGAAAGTTCGAAATAATGCCGATTTGGTGTCCTTATCCCTGCAAGCAAGTTTGTTTTTTGTTCGTAGGCAACCGCCGGGATATCCCAGCCCCCAAGAAAAATAATGCCGTCGCTATTTTCAAACAGTGCATTAAAACTATTGGTACACGAATTTTTCTTGTATAAATTGTCTTTGGTCAATTTACCATCTATTTTTTTTAGTTTTATGTAAGGGATGTTATTTTCATTTACATATTTTTCTGCTTCGTCGTAACTAATTTCGTTTTTTGTATAAAAAACCGCTTGGTATTCAAGGTTTTTGATATCAATAATTTTTTTATCGGTAAGATAAGCCAACGACTTTAAATAAAATACACCGGGGTTTACCAAAATAACCCTGGTTTTATCAGTTTTGTGATAACTGTTTTGTGCATATATGCCCGAAAATGAAGCATAAAAAACAATAAAAGATAATAGTAATAATTTTTTCATACTTAGTGTTTAATATATTAATATTCAGATTGTTATAATTTACCCCTTATTCCTTTTCTTTGAAAAAAAAGCCTACTATGCTAACTATTATACTGAAAAATAGCGCCGACCAAAAACCATCAACAACAAAACCCGAAACCATCCATCCGGCAAGGCTTACCATGGCCGCATTTATTACCAACAAAAACAAACCTAGGCTTAAAATAGTAATTGGGATAGTTAATATAGTCAATATCGGTTTTATTAAAGCATTTAGTATGGCCAAAGCAATGGCAACTATAATTGCAGTCATAAAACTATCAACAGAAATGCCCGGTATCAAATATGCTGCAACAACAACGGCTATGGTTGTAATAATTAAGTTAACTATTTTTTTTTTCATAATTTATAGATAGTTTGTTAATTTCTTAGTATTAATTATTTGACATACCAAATAATTAAATTAAACGAATAGCTTAATCGTATCATTAACAAATAGTTGCGTGATTTTGTAGCTTTGTTTATTAAAACTACGAGTGTATAAAGATATATATTTTTAGGTAATCTATATTACACTTCGTTAAATTATAAATTTTAAATTAAAGATTAAAAATTAACCCTTTAACAATTAGTACTTTAAAATATTATGATTTGATTCTTAGAAGTATTGATATTCAGGCTATTACAAAATGTGAATTATTACCATAGTTACAATAATTTTTTAATCTCGTTTTCCAACAAACCCTCCTTTATATCAATATCGGGGACATGGTAATTCTTGCATTTTTCAAGTGATTTTTTCAGGCTGAATTCATTTTGGTTTTGGAAATAAAACCATTGTTTTGTTTTTAATTTTTTTGCCAGGTATTCCTGTTCTGTCTGTCCTGGCGTAGGAACAAGTATTGCATTTTTTTCTAGTTTTAGATAGTCCATAATACTTGAATATCCTGAACGTGAAACAATAATTGGTGTAGAGAGAATAGTTTGTGTTAATATGTTTGTTGCCAAATGGTTAACGAAGCCGATATTGTTTTCTGAATAGCTACCCGATATATTGGGTTTACCTCGGATGATTAGTGCTTTCGATTTGTTTTTTTTGAATTCTGCAATTAAAATTTGTTCAAAAATACTTCGTTGAGGTTCCGGACCAGATAAAATTGCTAAAATATCATATTTTTTGGCTTGAATATTTCCGGGATTAAATCTCGAAAGTATACCTATAAACCTACAATTCGCAGGTGTTTTTTTTGGCAGCGAAAGTAAGCCGGCCACATTGATGCCTGGAAAATCAGGAATCCAACAGGTGTTGTAATTACCTATAAACCAGCGGTTTATAGTGTTAACCAGCGGTTTAACAAACTTTATCGTTTTTGGTAACTGTATTTCAAGTTGGTGTGTTACAAAAACAGAATAAATATTTTTATTCCATAATCCAAAGCGGTTGTCAGAAATAACAATATCAATAGTATGCTGCGATATTATTTTTTTCAACATTTGGTGTTCTTTGAAAATCCCATAAAGCAGTTTAGGTAAGGAAAACAGCATTTTTAGAGCCATTTGTTTTCCTTTTGGATATTTTATTTCAACAGATTGCAACTGAATGAATGGAAGTTTTGGAAATTCTGACTGCAAAAATGACAAGGGGGCTTTATCTGTCCCAATAATTACCTTGAAGCCATTTTGTAACAATTGTTTTATTATAACAACATCTCTGCTTGCATGGCCAAGCCCCCAATTTAATGGGCAAACCAGTACTGTTTTTGGGTTTTGTTTCAGCATTTATATGTTTTAAAAATCAAGCTTTTTAAATTTATTTTTACCCCTTATTTTTTTCAATCATTCACCAAAGCCTTGATATTGAGCAAAACACATTAGTTCTATTTTTTGTTTACCAATTACATTAACCAAAAGGTTTTTGCTAGCCCCAAAGTGGGCGTAATCATTAGCACAGGGCACTAGCCCTGTGCATGAAAACACAACCAACAGAGCCCGCGTATAGAATAAAATAAAATAAAAATTTTTTTTCGGGCTCAATTGTATATTTGTTTGCATATAAAACAAATCAAACTTACAAAATTCCGCCGGAAACTTGTATTTATTTCAAACAATTGTCCTTTCGCCGACGGTTTGCTTTCGCCTATTTTTTTCCCAGCGCTACGCACCGGGCTATTGCTATCAGCCCCTTCAGGGCCTGCCCCGAACCAAGATGGGGTTCATTCCTCTAGATGAATTAAAAACCAAGATGTATTTTTTAATTAACAAGACATATTTAACACCCCACCTTATAGGGTTGTTTTGCGTCAAAATAGCCTTGACATACGTATACAGTTTGAGCCTTATAATAGGTTTTCTATTTCTGTTTTCAACTCAGTTAAAAACCGGCTACTTTTTTCTATAATAAGCAGTCCATTGCTTTTATTTCTTAATAATTCACTGAAATAACTATTTTCAATATTTATTTCAACAACCATCCCATTGTTTACCAAAACTTTGTTTGCTACCATTAGTGGTAAATTAGTTGCCCCTGATGTCCCTATGATAAAGAGAATCCCTGTTTCTTTTGAAATTTGTAAAACGCTATTTTTTTTAAAATACTTTTCGTTGTAGTATTCATCGAACCATAAAACATGTGGCCTTAAATTTTCCTTGCATTTTGGGCACCTCAATGCTTTCCACTCATTTTCGGTGATAATATCTTTATTTCTACCTTCTAAGTTTATTTCAGTTGGGAACGGATATAGTTCTTCCGAGCACTCATCCCCACATCTCACAAAATCAAAATCGCCATGAATTAAAAAAGTCCTTTCTTCTGAACTACCAGCTTTTCTGTGAAGGCCGTCTACGTTTTGTGAAATTAAGGCAAAATTATCGTTTAGCAGTTTTTCTATTTCTTTCAGCATTAAATGGCTTTGGTTAGGTTTTGCCCGCTCAGTTACTGACTTGCGATACAAAAACCATTTCCACACTTCTTTTGGCGAACATTTAAACATCCTAAGCGTCCCAATATCTTGCGCTTTGTAGTTTTTCGAACCAGAAACCCAATATCCGTCTTTACCCCTGAATGTTGGTATACCACTTTCTGCTGATATTCCTGCACCTACCAAAAAAGAGATTTTTTTCTGTTTTTGAAGGCAAAGTTTAAGTTGCTCTATAATTCGCTTATCTATCATACATTTTATTTCAATTTAAATTTAATGATAGAATTATAATCATGCTTAATTACATCTATTAAACTTGCATTTAAAGTGGCTTTTTTATTTTTTTCGGATAAAATAATATTTTTGTTATCAACTTTTTTTATTTTCCTATCAAAAGTAAATATCAACTTATATTTGTAATAATCTTTCATTGATGCCATTTCTTTTGAATTAACAGAGTCTTTTTTTGATTTTACACTTTCGTAAATTAAAGTTTTCCTTTTTCTTTTAAAGTAAACATGCTCATCGTTGTCTTCGCTTTTCATAAACGAGGTGTTTCCATCGTCCGAAGCATTCATTGCTTTATTAAGTGTCTCTATATCAGGGAAATTGTAACTCAAATAAGTTGTTTTGTCATTATCTAGCCATCCATAATTTACATTGGTAACACCAAGCCCTTTTAATTTTTCAGAACTTTCTTTAAATGCAAAATCGAGCGAATCTTTCAAATTTGCGCTTTGGGTACCGGTCGAATCCATTCCTGCCATCATATCAATAAGGGTGCCCATATCTATCGTAATTTTGGCCGAGCCTGAAAAATCTTTATTAAAATGAAACTCTTGCGTAATTGTACAACTTGTAAAAATAAAAACGATAAATAATAAAATGTAGCTTAGCTTTTTCATGAAAAGTAGATTAATTAGTAAATGGGGTTATTCAGTTAATGTATCAAAAATACTGATATTATTTGAATTTTAGCTAATTTCGCCACAATTTTAAATGCCGCTTATGAAAATTGTTGTTTATACCGCAATTTATGGAATTAATGCAGGGCTTGTTAAACAGCCCCAATTCCCAGGGGTTGATTATGTTTGTTTCACAGATAATGGGTCGTTAAGATCAAAATTATGGGATGTTCGGCTTGTAAAAGGACAGATAGAAGGAGACCATACACGAAATAACAGGTATTATAAAATTAACCCGCATAAATTTTTTCTTGAGTATGATATTAGCATTTATGTTGATGGAAATTTTTTGATTATTGGCGATATTATTTCACTTTGTAAAAGTACATTAAAGAATTTTGATATGGCTTGCTTTGACCATAATCAAACATTTTCAGATAAAAGGGATTGTATTTACGACGAGTATGGGGCGATTTTAAAAATTACTCACAAAAAAGCTTATAAGGATGACCCAGATATTATGCTAAAACAAATTCAGGGTTTTAAAAAAGAAGGTTATCCTAAAAATAACGGTTTAATAGTTGGCGGTGTACTTATAAGGCGGCATAATAAACCAAATGTTATTAAAGTAATGGATGCTTGGTGGCAAATTTTATTAACGGGCAGTAAAAGGGATCAGTTGAGTTTTAACTATGTTGCATGGAAAAATAATTTCAAGTACAAGCTAATAAATGGTGATGCTAGATATGGTAACCCTTGGTTTAGAATACTTGGGCCTAATATGAAAAGCTATTGGTTCAGAATTATTAAATACAGGCTTTTTACCCTTTTGGGGATAAAAAGAAGCTAGAAAAGCTTTTTTAACTACATTTGCGATTTTATAAAGAGAATTAATGGTAGCATATATTTTTACACGTGTATTTGTTGAATTGTTCAGGTTTGTACCCTTTTTTGCGGTATATATTATTTCTGATATTATCCAATTTATTTTGTTTAATGTTTTTGGTTATCGTAAAAAAGTAATATTCAAAAACCTACACATTGTTTTTCCTGAAAAAACGGAGGACGAGATACAAAAAATTGCAAAAGGCTTTTATCAAAATTTTACTGATTTATTATTAGAAACAATAAAAGGCTTTTCAATTTCTGAGAAAGAGATATTAAGAAGGTATAAGGTGCTTAATGCCCAAGTTTTAGATAAATATTACAACCAAGGTAAAAGCGTGATTAGTTTGGCCGGTCATTATGCAAATTGGGAGTGGGGTATTATTTTGGGAAAAGTTTTAAAACATGAAACAAAAGTCATTTATAAACCATTGAGTAACAATAAAATAAACACATACATGAAGCTGAATCGCGAAAGGTTTGGTATTAATATGATACCAATGAAAGAAACAAATTCAGCTTTTGTTGAAACAAACAAACCATTTACCGTGTTTTTAGTTGCAGACCAAAGCCCAAGCTCATATGGCAAGGCAATATGGATTGATTTTTTAGGGCAAGAAACAGCTTGCATACATGGCCCGGAAGCTTACTCAAGAAAAATGGGTTCGCCGGTGGTTTTTTATAAAATAAAAAGGGTTAAAAGGGGGTTTTACACACTTGAAATAATTGAACTTACCAATAAGCCTAACAAATTAAAAAATGGTGAGTTGACCAAATTATATATGAATTTACTTGAAAATA
>NBLH01000009.1 GCA_002084525.1 Bacteroidetes bacterium 4572_117
TCAGCCAAATAGACACTGTAATAATGTGGCAAAACAGTTTCTGCTTTATGCGAAAACCACGAAGCCCTGTTTTTTTCTTCAAAAACCAATTTTCCCGTAACGGGCATTATTGAAAACGCCGCATAATCATTTATCCATGGGCTTGGTTGGTGAGTTTGTTTAAAGCCCCGTATTTTTTTTGCATCATAACTATAACACCAGCCATCGTTCATTTTACTAGTTTGTGCAGTCCAAAAATTCATAGCCCAGGGTAAGGCAATTGCCGGATAGGTATTCCCGTTCGATAAAGCAAACTCTGAATCGGTACCCATCAATGGGTTAACAAATTGGGTGTAATCTGTTTCTGTTTGGGCATTTGCGTAAACCGAAAAAACTATAAACAGAAAAAATAGAAAAATTGATTTTCTCATTGTCTTCTTGTTAAATTTAATAAATTATGGATTTTGGTGCATCGTTTTTGCCACTCCCAAACTCTTTATTAGGCTTTCCGCCCATAAAAAACTCTAAAGTGCCGCCTTTTTGAATGTCCTTATGTGTAATAAAAGTTTTACTATAATCTTGTCCATTTAGTTTAACAGATTGGATATAAATATTTTTATCATTATTATTGTGTGAAATAATTTTGAATATTTTACCATTTGGGTTGGTAATTTCCGCTTCGTCAACTATTGGGCTGCCAAAAACGTAGGCTCCGTTTTGCGGGTTAACAGGATAAAAACCTAGTGCCGACCAAACATACCAAGCCGACATTTGCCCACAATCTTCGTTTCCACATAGACCATCAGGTTTGTCGGTATACATTTCTTTCATTATTTGCCTTACCTTTTCAGCGGTTTTCCATTGCTGTCCCGCAAATGGGTACAAATAAGTGATATGGTGGCCCGGCTCATTCCCATGTGCATACATCCCAATTAAGCCTGAAATATCAACAGATGCACCTTTGCCAAGTTTTTCTTCAAGTATAAACAAACTATCTAATTTGTTTATAAAACTCTGTTTCCCGCCCAAAAGTTCAATCAAACCATCAACATCGTGGGGGACAAGCCATAAATATTGCCAGCCATTTCCTTCACAAAATTCATCTTTACGATGACTTGAGGCAAAAGGGTCAAAATTTTTGCGCCAATTGCCATCTTTATTTTTACCTTTGAAAAACCTATCGCCCGGGTCGAAATATTTTTTATAATATTTTGATCTTTTCAAGAAGTACGAATAATCTTCATTTTTACCTAAATCTTTTGCCATTTGTGCGATCCCCCAATCGTAAATTGAGTATTCCATTGCTTTTGCTACTGATTCGTATTCTTTGTCGAAAGGGATAAAGCCCAATTCTTTTACGTATTTTAGTCCCCTGTCGTCGAGCATTGCAGTTTTTACAACCGCTTCGTAGGCTAAATTAATGTCAAAACCTTTGAAACCCTTAAAATATGCATCAACAATTATAGGAACTGCATTATAACCCAACATAACCCTATTGTCGTGCCCCATAAGGTGCCATTCGGGTAGTTTGCCTTCTTGTTTGTATAATTCAAGCATTGTGTTGATAAACCCGGGGACCCTTTCCTGCTTGATGTTTCGTTATCTGCTTTTATTTTTATTTTGTTTAGTTCTGTACCCCAAAGTTTTTTTGTCTTGTTATGTATTTCGTCGAAATCCCAGCCGGGGGCTTCAACTGTAATATTTTGCAATGCATTTTCTGAACTAACCGGCGAAATTCCAACTTTAAGCATTATCGCTTCATCTTTGCTGGTTTTAAAACCTAAAATTCCTTTTAATGACTCCCCTTCTGACTCTTTCCCGTCTTGCTTTATGGTATCGTTGAAAATAAGAAACTCGTCAAATGGTTTTGATATCTGCAAAGCAAAATAAACCCTTTGATCCATTGACCAACCATCAGAAATACGGTAGCCAACCACAGTTTGGGCGTCAATTTGTTTCAAATATGTTTTTCTTGCTATATCTGCATTTCCTTCCTCAAGGTCAATAATAATCCTTGATTGCCCTGATTCGGGAAAAGTGTATTTGTGATATCCAACCCGCTCAGTAGTAGTTAGTTCGACCTTAATGTTGTATCGGTCTAGTATTAAAGAATAGTAGCCGGCTTCAACAGTTTCGTTATCATGCTTATAACTGGACGCATAACCAGTTTGATGGTTTTCCTGTGTACCGGCTGTAACTTTCAGCTCACCTGTTGTTGGCATAATTAGTATGTCGCCTAAATCGGTGCATCCGGTTCCGCTTAAATGTGTATGCGAAAAACCTTTTACGATACTATCGGAATAATGATAAGCCGAACACCAGTCCCAACCTTTGTAAAAATTGTTTGGCCCTAACTGAACAGCGCCAAAAGGAACATTTGCACCTACAAAAACATGTCCGTGATAATCGCTACCAATGTATGGGTCAACAAAGTTAACAAGGTTTTGGGTGCTTTGCTTTTCATTGTTGGTAGTGGCCACACAAGAGCTAAGAATTAAGGCGATAATAAAAAATAGATAATTTTTCATCCGTTTATTTAAAATTGTTTACATCTGTTTAAACAAAAACATATAATTTGATTTTCAGATATCCTGACTTATAGTAAACTGCACTGTCATACATTGACCATTTTCCTTATCTTAAGTTTATGATCATTGGTATATTAGTCATTGGCCATTAGGCTGTTATACGCTATTTTCAATGACTAATGACTAATTTCTAATGACTTTTTACGACAACTCTATTTTACTAACAAAACCCATAACGCATTGATAATCTGTTTATATGTCAGGAGTTCTGATTTTACGGCAAAGTTATGGCAAAAAATAACAACAACAAATAACTAAGGCAAAAAATTTAAAAAGAATTGGTGGTATGTGAAAAAATTAAAAAAGTAAAATATGGTTTAGCCCGAAAGGAAATTTATAAATCTATTAAAATTGGCAGTAACGGTTTTATTTTATAACTTTATTGCAAAATAAGTATCCAAACAAAATTAATTACCTTCGATGAGGGCTTCGCCGTTGTATATTTACTTTTACGCAACTTGCATATTGTAAGATATTTGCATAAGTGCGTAAGCCACTTAGTGCTTAACTTAATTTTACTTTAATGAAAACTTCGATTTTAACCATCATGTTGTTTTTTGTTTTTCAGATAGGCTTATTTGCCCAAGAAAAAGATGTTAGCAACGAAAAAGTGCTAAAAACTTTAGAAAAGCAGAACGAATATTTGCGGCACCGTTTAGATAAATTAGAAAAGGCGGTAGATAATGTTTATTGGTATAATAGGGTAGGCGATGTTGCATATATCGATAAAGTGTATATTTATGGCCCGCCGTTGGCAAAAGAAAAGAACCCCACTGCACAAGGCGCAGGTAACCCGGTAAAGTTTTGGGCTTACATATACATACCTAAAAATATCGACCCCTCAAAAAGATATCCTTTGCTTGTGTTCCCACATGGTGGTGTCCATAGTAATTTTGGGACTTATTATACTCATATTATTCGCGAAATGATGGCCCAACAGTACATTGTTATTGCTGCTGAATACCGTGGGAGTACAGGATATGGGCGCAGCCATTACCGAAAAATAGATTATGGCGGGTTAGAGGTAGAAGATGTGGACGCAAGCAGGAAGTATATGCTTGAAAATTATGATATTGTTGATAAAAACAGGGTTGGGATAATTGGCTGGAGCCATGGTGGATTAATTTCACTTTTTAACATTTTTAATCATCCTGAAAATTATAAAGTTGCTTATGCAGGTGTCCCGGTTAGTGATTTAATTGCCCGTATGGGATATAAAACGCAAAGTTACCGTGATTTGTATTCTGCTGATTATCACATTGGTAAGACAGCTTATGCTGATGTGGAAGAATATCGTAGGCGTTCGCCGGCATGGCAGGCACACAAATTGAAAACGCCATTGCTGATACATACAAATACCAACGATGCCGATGTAAATGTGCTTGAAGTAGAGCATTTAATCAATGCACTAAAAGCAAATGGGAAAAAATTTGAATACAAAATATATAAAGATATTCCCGGGGGGCACTCTTTCAATCGTATGGATACTAAAATTGCAAAAAAAATTAGGCTGGAAATTTACGATTTCTTGGCAAAATATTTAAAACCACCAAAGAAATTTAAATCACTACAGGAGTTACAGAAAGCAGCATATAATTTTTAAAATTTACGTAATGAAACATACCAAGATAATTTTTACAGCTGTATTATTTTTAGCGGCGTTTTTTGCGTTTACATACATGCCAGACGATTATTTGGATAAAGAAAAAGCAATTTCAATAGAAGAGGCAATAAGTAGCGGGATTGTTGAAGCTGAATTTCAGGGTACAGGTACATATTCAGGCGATGCAATCAATCTTGAATTAAAAAGTTTGATTTCTATAGATACGCTTATAAAAATTGAAGCAGGCCGCCGCCTTGTTTCTGATGATACTATGCTTCAGGATATTTTAATAGTTACAGAAATGGAATTGTTTCTAGCGGCAAATGAAATAAAAAAACTTAAACTGTTTGGTTTTTGTTGTCAGGCAAGCAAGGGAGCCCCCAGATCTGATTCAAATTTTGGGGTAGGGGGTATGGCCGATAGCACACTGGTGGTTTTGGCCCGGTTTTTAGCAAAATCAAATTTACCTTTAAATGTTATGCAAAATGCTATTTGGGCAATCAGCGATAATAATTCGTTGAATTCGATACATAACGAAAATGATAACGATAGGTATAAAATGAAGGCCCTTTTTCAGTTATTGGCAGGTTTAAAAGGTATTGAATATGAATATCCATGGTACAGCTTAAAATATAAGACAGATACGGCCCGTGTTTTTTCAGGAGAACCAATAAAATTATTTGCTGAGCTGGAATATAATTTAAGCCACCAAAGTAATGTTGACATATTTATTAAAGATGCCAACGATTTGCTGGTTAAAAAAATATTTATGAACCGCCCACATCACCGAGGCGAGTATAATTATCGTTTTACACTTGATGTGGAAAATATGCCAAAAGGGAAATATTACCTCCGTTTATATGCTGACAATCAATTAAAACTATTAAAAATGTTTGAACTTTAAAATACATAAGTTTTGTCGATTTTTGGAACGCAAATAACGCAGATATTCCGTAACGCAGATATTGCGGATAAAAATAATCGGTGTTTATCTGCGATACGGAGTATTCGTATCATCAGCGTTCTTAATTCGTGAAGCTTTAGTACGCTGATAAAGCGGATGCAAGCAACGCTGATTTTACGGATTTTTATTTCTGCGCTAATTTGCGATACAAAGCGAAGCAATCCCCTGCCATTTACAGCTATGTAGCTTGGAAACGGCATCTATTTTGCCTCATTACCATTTATATAAGTTTTAAGGATTTTTATATTTTCTAAATCTTTTGTTGGTATTTCTAGCGGGTTTTTATCCAGCACCAAAAAATCAGCATACTTGCCCTTTTTTAACGAACCAATTTTATTTTCCTTATGTATTTGCCAAGCCGCATTAATCGTCATTGCTTTAATTCCCTCTAAAACAGTTATTCTTTGGTTATAACCCAAAGTGTCGCCTTCTTTTGTTTGCCTTTCAACGGCTGTTTGTATTAAGCGAAAAGCTTTGCTTTCAAACATTGGCTGGTCTGCATGGAGCGAATATGTGATTTGCTTATTTTTTGTAGTACCTATCTGTAAAATTTTTTCTGCTCGTTCTTCTCCAATAACGCTATGTTTTAGGGCTTTACCGTAATAGTACAGGTGGTTGATATGAAAACTTGGGCTAATGTTAAGTGTTTTCATTTTATTGATGCTTGAGTCAGGAAGCAACAAACAATGTTCAATCCTGTGCCTCAAACCACTGACACTTTGCTCTTTATTCACTTCTGTGTAAGCTTGCAATATTTCTTCAATTGCAGCATCGCCTTGTGCATGGATAGCAATTTGCCAGCCCATGGCATTGTATTTTTTAATAAAGCTTTTAAGGTCTTCAGGTTTTATCAATGATTTTCCCCTATGCCCTTCAGGAAGGTGCAATTCATGTTGGGTGAAATCTGAAACTATATAAGGTTCGTTAATATACATTGAGCCTGCATACGGCGAGCCATCGTACCAGTGTTTTATGCCTATAATATCGTAAAAATCATTTGCTTCGTCTTTTTTTTCCGGTAACAAAAAAGGTGTATCATACCTGATATAAATAAAATGCCTTGGATACTGTATCCTGTCTGGTAAAAAACCAAATTTTGCCAATAATTTATTTAAAAACGATGGGTTATTGGTAGATAAATGTTCATATAAGCGTAGTGGTTTTGCATCTTTAACAGTAATACCTGCCGAAACAACTGTTGTGTTCCCATTTTTAGTATAGTCCTTCAAAACCTTTGTTGTAGAATTCATTAAGCTTTTAGGTGTGATTAAATCTTTTTTCAATTGATCGATAAAGGGTGCAAAAGCTTCTTGTTCCACAATTAAACCCGTTAGACGACCTTTTTCATCTCTCTCGTAATAGCTAGATTTAGAAGGGTTTTTAGTTTCTGCAGTGATACCGACCTTTTCAAAAGCTTTTGAGTTTGCCCAATACGTATGCAGGCTTTGCGATAGCATTACAACAGGGTTTTTGGCTGCAACTTTATCAAGGTAAGCTAGCGTTGGCGAGTTTAAATCTTCAACCAAAATGTGGTCAATGCCTTTGCATACTATCCATTCACCGGGTTTAGCTTCTTTAACTGCTTTTTCGAAATAATTCCAGACTTCTTGTGCGGTTTTATGTTTAAATCCCGATAAATCAACCATTTCGGCCAGAAAAGTAGATAAAGCAACATGTGTATGTACATCGATAAAACCCGGTAAAATAGTTGAACCCTTTAAGTTGACTGTTTTTATCTGCTCAGGTTTTAACATGGCAATTTCTTCATTTGTGCCAATTGCCTCAATAATGCCATCCTCAACAAGCATAGCTTGTGCTGTTGGTTGCTGATTTTCAAGTGTAATAATGTTGCCGTTTATGTATACGGTGCTTTCAGCTTTTTCATAATCACGGACTACATAAAAATATCCAACTATTAACAAGCTTGTGATTATTGTCAGGATAATGAGTTTTTTTTTCATCTTTTAATTATTTAATTTTACTACAATAATATTGGGTGCTTAACCATAAAGATATTAATATAAATTTATAATGGTTATTTGTTGATTTGTTTATCTGGTTATAACCAGCCTAATTAAGCAGTGTTAGGGACGATAGTAAACCACGCCCCTAATCAGATAATTAATAGATAAGCTCAAAAATCTCATACATGTAATCAATTGCCCATTTTGGAAATTGGATTTCTTCTTTATTCTTTTCGTAGTATTTTTTTGCAGTATCGTTAAATTTGAAACCCATCGCAACCCAATCAACAATATTATGAATTAAAGCAAGTTCCTGTTTTGATTTTCCGAAACCTTCCATAGTCCAAATTTGCCAATGGTGGTCATTATTGACTTTGTGATGTTCCCACGCTTCCATAAATAGAGCTCTATCTTTTTCTTCCTTTTCAGCCGGGAAAAAGAATTGTCTATACTGCGTAAATTCCTCAGCAGATAATTTACTTAAATCATGCTGTTTAATCTGGGCATCAAGCTCGAAAAATAAAGCATCATCATAAATGAAATTCATGTTTTTGCATTTTTCTTGCAATAATTTCCACGCTTTTTGAACATTATTGTAATGTTCCTCAATGTAATCTAAATACTCTCTAAATTTTTGAATTTGTTCAACCATACTATTGTAAATTAATGATTTACAAATATTTGACACGATATTGAATAATAAAGCCCCTAACATTTTGTTTGAAGTCATTTATTTTTGTTAGGCACTAACAAAAACAAACGCCTCAAACAAGTTTCCAGTTGGGCTTCATTTTTCTTCAATGCTTTTTCTATCTTTTTTCTATCGGTTATGTCCCTTACAATTCCAATAGAATTCCATTTGTCTTGTATTTTAATTGCAGATAATGATAATTCAAGCGGAAAAATTTCGCCATTTTTCCTTATGCCTTCAAATTCCAGGGTTTTGCCTATTGCTGCTCCTTTACCTGTATTTTTAAATTTTGAAAAACCAATGTTTTGAGCCACCCTGAACCTTTCAGGTGTTAAAATATTATGTATGTCTTTTCCAATTATTTCGTTTTTTGTGTAACCGAATATGTTCTTTGCCGCCTTATTCCAAAATGCTACTTTCCCTGAACTATCCATCAAAACAATGGCATCGTGGGCAGCGTTGGTAATTAATTTGAATTTTTCTTCGCTTTGTTCTGCTTTTGCTTTTGTTTTTAGCAATTCATCGTTTAAGTTTTTTTCTAACGCTTTTATTTTATTCCTTAGGATATCGTTTTCCTCTTCTAATTCTTTATTTGTAAGATTTGTTCCCATTATTTAAATCCTTATTAATTTTATCGCAACAAGTAAGCACCAGTGCTTTTTTATATGTAAACCCTGAGTAGTATAAGTAATTGATATTCTTTCAAATATCAAACTTGAATTTACAATTAATTTTTAACAAGTGCTTACTTTGCCCAATCCTATATGTTGAGGGGGGCTATGAATCAAAACTACGGCTAAGTTAATAAAAAAATCAACATTTATTTTAGTCACCAATAGCTAAACTTTAATTGCCTGATATTTAATGCATAACACTAAAAAATTACGGAATGCATTGAGAGTCAATATGTTACAAGCTTGGTGAAATCAGCGAGAATCAGTTATATCAGTGTTATCTGCGTTCTTATTTTTACTTTATAGCATAGCTATCTTATAATTTAAGTATCCAGACAAAATTAATTACCTCCGGTGAGTGCTTCACCGTTGTATATTTACTTTTACACAACTTGCATATTGTAAGATATTTGCGCCAGTGCGTAAGAACATTAAATAGCACTTAGTGCTTATAAGCGGGCAAGTGCCAAAAATGCGGCATGTGTACCCACTACAATTGCCATATAAACTTCCCAAACATTTTTTTTCATACCAAAAAAACTAAAGCTAATTGAGCTGGCATGGCACGAAGTTAGGCAGTCGCCACAAAGTGTGCAGTTCCATCCGGCTTTACCTGCATTAATATCTTCGTTTGAAAGGGCGTCGTATTTACAATGAGAGCTGCAAATATTACAATTGGTACAGGTATTTTGGTCGATTTTTACACGCACCGGATAAAGTTTACCCAATAAAGTTACCACCCCACCAACAGGGCAATATGTGGTACAGTGCAACATATATCCTAATTTACGTGAAAAATATAACATTATAAAAACACCAAATAAACCAAAAGCTATGGCAAAAACTGCAATAGCAGTAAGCGATGCCCCTACACATTTAAGGACAAGTGCTACTGCAACTACAAGTACAATCATTAAATACCTTAGTATTATTGTTTGTTTACGGTTAACCTTTTTTGGGCGGTTTTTTAATGATGCCAAATTATCCCAGGACCCAATATAGCATAAGCTTGAACACCATGCAGGCCCTACAATTGCAAGTGTGGAGATAAGCAAAATAGGCATAAAAAAGCCTTCGCCCCTAAAAATGGGTGCGGCCACAATCAATGCGGGTATTGGCAAATGTAGGTCGCCTGTCATTAAAAACTTATCGTTTACAAATAAACCCAACAAAAATTGCGTGAAAAAGATAACAGAAAAGAAAAACCAGTATTTTACCCTGATATTTGAGATGTTTTTGGTATTTATCATCACTTGGCTTAACCAACCGGCATAAATAGCCAAAAGACTAACTTCAATCCATCCAGAGCCTGGGAAAAACCGTTCGGCCAAAAGTGTATCTGGTTTCATAATCAGTACAGGGATAAGTAACAGCAATGTAAAGCTTGTGCTTATTATTAGTGAACGTGTATTGATTTTATAAGCTTGTTTCATTATTGTAATATAGTTACTATACAAAATTTAATTAAAATTGATTTTAAAAAACGCAAAGATAATATTTTTGGTTGTTTACAAAACAGGATAGGAATTTTGAGATATTAAACGATACAAATTCAAAAATAAAAAAAAATGATTATCTTTAATGCTTGAAACACATTAAAAACTCTATCAGATATCGTAAAATAAGCAATAATGGAGGACATTACAGATAATACTATGCAGCTGGCAAATCTTAGCAATAAATGGCAAGTTACTGCCGATTTATTGGTAAAATTTCTTGAAACAACTGTTGCGCTTATTATGCGTGTACACAAAGGGAAAATAGAAGTTTTTGTTGCCAGCAAATCGGACAGCAAGCTATATAAATTAAATGAAAAACTAAGTAATTTTAAGGATTCGTATTGCAACATGGTGTTAAAAAAAAACGCAATATTAAATATACCAAATGCCTTAAAAGATGAAAATTGGAAAAATAACCCGGCTGTTAAATTTAATCTGATTTCGTACCTGGGTATGCCTATTTTTTACTCGGATAAAACCCCATTTGGGATTATTTGTGTGCTCGATAATAAGGAAAGGCATTTTACAAATGAACACTTTGAACTTTTGCAACAGTTTAAGGACTTAATAGAAGCAGATTTAATGATTTGCCAACATTCGATTAAAAAAGAAGAAAAAATTAACCAGCAACTAATAGAAGAGCGAAATATTTTCACAAAAGGCAATGTTGTTGTATTTAAATGGGTAATTGGTGGTAAGTGGCCTGTTGAATACGTTTCGCAGAACGTTGCCAATGTTTTTGGTTATAGTGTAGAAGATTTTATTTCAAAAAAAATCAACTACTTAGATATCATACACAAAGAAGATTTGCAAAGAGTTGCCAATGAAGTTAAGGCGGCTCAACAAAAAAATACTAGTAATTTTGAACATAAAGAATACAGGATAGTACATAAAAATGGAAACATTGTTTGGCTTTATGATTATACCACAGTGCTCAAAAACAATAAAGGTGAAATTACCCATTATCTTGGGTATGTTAGGGATATTACAACAAGCAAACTTCTTGAAATTGAAAAAGAACAACTATTTAAAGCGGTAACAAAACAACGAGATGAATTTGAATTATTAAACCAAGAGTACATTGTGCTAAATGAAAAGTTGGAGAGTAGAAACCTTGAAATTAAAGCAAGTGAGGAAAAATTTCGACTTCTTTTTGAGAATTCTCCTCTTGGAATTTTCACTACACTCCCAAATGGTCAAATAGTTGATGCAAACCAGGCATTGATTAATATATTAGACTCACCTTCTATTGATGATACAAAAAAGATAAATATACTAAGTTTTTCGTTGTTGATTGAGAATGGTTTTGCCGATGATTTTAAACAAGCCCATAAAACAGGCGAAAATATCAGTAAAGAGTACCTTTACAAATCAAAATGGGGGAAATCTACAAATATGTGGGGGCACATTGTCCCGCTAAAAAACGCAGATGGTAAGATTAATAAAATGTATGTTATTGTTGAAGACATAAGCAAAAGGAAAAAAGTTGAAACTGAACTAAAAAATCAAAAAAAGCTCTTTGAAACTGTGTTTGACTCCATTTCTGATGCAATTATGATTACTGATACTAGCAGAAAAATTAAGGTTTCAAATAAAGGTGCCTTTAATTTGTTTAATTATTCGTTTGACGAAATAATTGGTACCAAAGCGGATATCATTTATGCAGATAAAAAAGATTTTGACGATGCAGGTAAAAAAATTTTTGACAAAACTGCCCAGAAAAGGAAAGGCCTATACGTAACACAATATAAAAATAAAAGTGGACAGATTTTTAGCGGCGAAACTTTTGGGACCAAACTACATGATGAAAATGGTGAATGGATAGGTAATTTAGGGGTGATTAGGGATGTTTCGGAACGTTTAAAAATGATTGAAGAATTACATCATGCCAAAGAAAAAGCAGAAGAAAGCGACCAATTAAAAACAGCATTTTTAAATAACCTTTCGCACGAAATAAGAACACCAATGAACAGTATTATTGGTTTTTCGCAATTACTAAAAGATGTGCAACTATCGCAAAATAAGCGCAATTTATTTGTTGATAGAGTTATGAACAGTAGCAACCAACTTCTTTCTATTGTCGATGATATTATTACTATTTCTAAAATAGAATCAAATCAAGAAGTTTTATTTAACTCTACAATATCAGCAATTAACCTATTATCAGAATTATTCAATCATTATCAGTTAAAAGCAAACAAAAAAAACATTAAACTTGAGTATATCCAAAAACTAAATAAAGGAGAAGATATTATTTATGCGGATAGAGAAAAATTAAATCAAATTTTGAATAATTTAATAAGCAATGCATTAAAATTCACACATAAAGGAACAGTTAAGTTTGGATGTAAAGTTATTGGTGATTTCATTGAATTTTTTGTGAAAGATACAGGGATAGGTATTGATGATTCAATGAATAATGAAATTTTTGAACGTTTTCGACAAGTTGAAATTTTGGCAACACGGGAATATGGCGGTTTAGGTTTGGGGTTGGCCATTTCAAAAGGATATATTGAACTTATGGGGGGTAAAATCCGTTTGGTTTCAGAACTAAATAAAGGTTCAGAGTTTTATTTTACACTGCCTTATAAACCATTAGGCGTATAGCCTAAATTGTAGCGGCACTAAGCATTATTGCATATAAAAAAAAGATATACCAAAATAGCCACTGTCAATAAACTTAGTGTTCTTAGTGGGGGGAGGGCTGCCTTCATAAACTATTGAAAATTAGCAGTATAAGCTAAGGCAGTGAATCCAAAACCGAAAATTCACCAAAGTGTTTAGTTTTATAACTTCCCTAAAAATTTTATCTTCGCATTAACATTTCTAAAAAACAAATATGGAAACTAACGAGAAAAAATTATTCCTGATAGATGCTTATGCATTGATATTCAGGGCGTACTATGCGTTTATAAATAACCCCAGGATAAATTCAAAAGGCCTTAATACTTCGGCTGCTTTTGGCTTTACAAATGCTTTAGACGAGATATTAAAAAAAGAGAAACCAAGCCATATTGCAGTAGTTTTCGACCATAAAGAAGGTAGTTTCCGAAAGAAATTATACCCCGAATACAAAGCAAACCGTAAACCAACCCCCGAAGACATCATAAAATCAGTACCATATATTAAGCAAATTCTTGAGGGGTTTAAAATACCGATAATTGAGGTGCCAAATTACGAAGCCGACGATTCAATAGGTACGCTTGCAAAACAAGCAGGAAAAAGAGGTTTTGATGTTTTTATGATGACACCAGATAAAGATTTTGGCCAATTGGTTGAAGAAAATATAAAAATTTATAAACCTGCAAGAAAAGGTAAACCAGTTGAAATTTTAGGTGTATGGGAAATCAGGCAAAAATATGGTATCGACTATCCTGAACAAGTTATCGATATATTGGCACTTTGGGGCGATGCTGTTGATAATGTACCCGGTGTATCCGGAATTGGTGAAAAAAAAGCCTCAAAATTGGTGGCAGAATATGGAAGCGTTGAAAAAATATATGAAAACCTGCATAAAATCAAAGGCAAACTAAAAGAAAACCTAGAAGCATGCCGCGACACAATTAAGCTCTCTAAAGAACTGGTTACCATACCATTAGATGTGCCGGTAATATTTGACGAAGAATTGTATGCCCGAAAAGAAAAGGATAAAGAAAAGCTAATGTCTGTTTTTGATGAGTTAGGATTTAGGAACATCGCAGCAAGGGTAATAGGTGTACCCCAAACCACAACAAAACCAAAAAATGTAACAGCGGTACAAGGTTCGTTGTTTGGAGATGTGGAAGTGCCTGTTAAACAGGATGTAAGCAACACATATGATTCAATAAACACAGTTGAACATAGGTACACATTGGTAGAAACTAAAAACGAAAGAGAAATTTTAATAGAACAACTTTCTGCGCAAAAAGAATTTTGTTTTGATACCGAAACAACCGGTTTGGTTATTCATGGTTCTGAAATTGTAGGTATTGCTTTTTCGTATAAAAAACACGAGGCGTTTTATGTAGCTTTACCAAACGACTTTGATTCGGCAATGCTTGTTTTAAAAGAATTTAAAAGCCTTTTTCAAGATAAAAACATTTGCAAAATTGGGCAGAACCTTAAGTTTGATTTATTAATGCTTAAAAACTATGGTATTGAACTTGCCGGGGAGCTTTTTGATACCATGTTGGCACATTATCTGCTAAGGCCCGAACAGCCTCACAATTTTAATTACCTTGCCGAAAATTACCTTAATTATCAAACTGTAAAAATAGAGGAGCTAATAGGTCAAAAAGGTAAGTATCAGTTAAATATGCGACAAATTACGCCAAAAAAAGTTGCTGAATATGCAGGTGAAGATGCTGACATCACCCTACAGCTGAAAGCTGTTTTTGAACCTATGCTTAAAGAAAAAAATTTAGATAAACTGGCAAAAGAAATTGAAATGCCACTAGTACCTGTTTTGGCCGAAATGGAATATACAGGCGTGAAATTGGATACCGAAAACATGAAAGCTTATGCAAATAAGCTACGGGAAAAAATAATAGCCGTTGAAAAACAAATTTTCAAATATGCAGGCATGGAATTTAATATTGCTTCGCCCAAGCAAATGGGAGAGGTGCTGTTTGATAGGATGAAAATTATTGAAAACCCCAAAAAAACCAAAACAGGGCAGTATGCTACCGGCGAACAGGAACTGCAAAAAATTAAAAGCAAACACGAAATAATTGAAAAAATACTTGATTTCAGAGGCTTGCAAAAACTTCTGAGCACATATGTCGATGCCCTTCCAAAATTAGTCAATAGTAAAACAGGTATGGTGCATACATCGTTTAATCAGGCAATTACAGCTACGGGGCGTTTAAGTTCTTCAAATCCAAACTTACAAAACATCCCTATCAGAACTATTGAAGGCCGCGAAATCCGTAAAGCTTTTATTCCCTCTGGTAGTGAAAATTTGATATTTTCGGCTGATTATTCGCAAATTGAACTTAGGTTGATGGCACACATGAGTGTAGACGAAAACATGATTAAAGCATTTGTTGAAGGTGAGGATATCCACAGTGCAACGGCAGCTAAAATCTTTAATCAGGATTTGGAAAACGTTAGCCGTGATATGCGGAGCAGGGCAAAATCTGCAAATTTTGGTATTATTTACGGGATTTCATCATTTGGTTTGGCTCAAAACTTAGGTATTAAACGAAGCGAAGCTAAAGAATTAATCGACAATTACTTTAAAACCTATCCCAAGATAAGGGAATATATGGACAAACAGCTTGCTTTTGCGCGCGAAAACCTGTGGGTTGAAACACTTAATGGTCGCAGGCGTTACCTTGCTGACATTAATTCGAATAATGGAATTGTTAAAGGAGTGGCCGAACGAAACGCAATAAATGCGCCAATACAAGGTTCTGCCGCTGATGTTATTAAAATTGCTATGATTAACATTTATAATAAGTTACTTGCTGATAATTACAAATCGAAAATGATATTACAGGTGCATGATGAACTTGTTTTTGATGTTGTAAAAAGCGAAAAAGAGAAGCTTGTAAAAATGGTTGTCGCCGAAATGGAAAATGCTGTAAAGCTGAGTATCCCGTTAACAGTTGATTCCGGCATAGGGAAAAACTGGCTTGAAGCACATTAATAATTGTGTGATACTAAAATAATAAGTACTTTCGTGTTGTTACTAAAAATAAATTAATTATGCATATTGCTGTTGCCGGAAATATAGGGTCGGGAAAAACAACCCTTACAAAACTGTTGGCCAATCATTATAAATGGGAAGCCCATTACGAAGATGTTGACGATAACCCATACTTGAACGATTTTTATGACGACATGCAACGTTGGTCTTTTAATTTACAGGTGTTTTTTTTAAATAGCCGTTTTAACCAGGTATTAGACATACGAAAATCGGGCAAAACTGTTATCCAGGATCGTACAATTTACGAAGATGCCCATATTTTTGCGCCAAACCTTCATGCAATGAGCTTGATGACATCGCGCGATTTTGATAATTATTTTTCGCTGTTTAACTTAATGAGTTCACTTGTTGAACCCCCAAATTTGTTGATTTACTTACGTGCTTCGGTACCTACCCTGGTAAACCAGATACAAAAACGCGGCAGGGATTATGAAAACACTATACGTTTAGATTACCTGACACGGCTTAACGAACGCTATGAGGCATGGGTTACAACGTATAAACTAGGGAAACTCCTTATTATTGATGTAAACGACCTTAATTTTCAGGACAAACCAAAAGATTTGAGTTTTGTTATTGATAGGATCGATGCCGAAATACATGGGTTGTTCTAAAATGTAGTTGACAAACAAACTATAAAATATAAATACTTAACTTAAATTTAAACGTGTGAAAAAACAAGTACTTATTACAGGTGGAACTGGTTATATTGGTTCACACACTGCCGTAGAATTTATTGAAGCAGGATATGAAGTTTTGATTATTGACAACTTATCTAACTCTAAAATTGACAGCCTTGACGGCATTGAAAAAATAACAGGGACAAAACCCGAATTTGCCCAGTTTGACCTTACAGACAAATTAAAGCTAAATGATTTTTTTGAGGCACACCCAAATATTGAAGCAATCATTCATTTTGCTGCATATAAGGCTGTGGGTGAATCGGTTGCGAAACCTATGATGTATTACCAAAACAATCTGGGTTCCTTAATGAACCTGCTTGAAATGACGAAAAAATATAAAACAAAGTCTTTTGTGTTTTCATCGTCGTGTACCGTTTATGGCGAACCCGAAGAGCTGCCGGTTAAAGAGAACTCGCCAGTACAAGAAGCTACATCGCCTTATGGCAATACCAAGCAAATTGCCGAAGAAATTATTCGTGATTTCATGAAAGTAGAACAGGACCTAAAATCAATAGCACTCCGTTATTTTAATCCGGTTGGTGCGCATGAATCTGCCGAAATTGGAGAACTGCCACTTGGTGTACCTAATAACCTAGTACCGTTTATTACCCAAACCGCTATCGGTATCCGTAAAGAATTAAGTGTTTTTGGTTTCGATTACGATACACCTGATGGTACATGTATTAGGGACTACATCCATGTAGTTGATTTGGCAAAAGCCCATGTAATTGCAACCGAACGCTTATTAAACAACAAAAACAAATCGAATTACGAAATGTTTAATTTAGGTACGGGTACAGGTAATTCGGTTCTGGAGGTAATAAAATCGTTTGAAAAAATGAGCAAGCAAAAACTAAACTATAAACTTGTTGACAGGCGTCCGGGCGATGTGGTAAAAGTATACTCCGATACAGAATTTGCCAACAATGAACTAGGCTGGAAAACTGAAAAAAATCTCGACGATATGATGCTTTCGGCCTGGAACTGGGAAAATAATTTGAAAAACAAATAAACCGATAATTTTTTTATAATTAATATAAATTTGGATTGTCTAATTTATCTATTTTTTGTAGTCATATTATCAATAGTATCTGAGCTCACAAAAACTATAAATCTGTAAAAACAAATCGCAAGTTTACCCTGTAATAAAATGTATCAAGGTATATGAAAATTTACTGAGAATATTGTTAAATTGTTTTATTGCTAAATTATTGAAAAACAACAATAAAACAATTTAACAATTCATCCCAAATATTAATGACTGTTTGCGATTTTAAATTATAAATCTTTAATTTCTGTGAGTTTTGAGGTATATAAACGCCCTATAAATTAGTATTTAATAGGGCGTTTGTAATATTGATATAATTATATTTTTCGCTTTTTTTTATATTTTGAAACAGTTAACAAATTGATTTGGATTTTATTAACAGATGATTTAATAACCTGCCCCTAACCATGAAAACAAAGAAATCAAATTTATCAATTGCTTTAGTTTTGCTTTTTGCTTTTATCCTGCTGTCGTGCAACAATAAAAATGAAGAGAAAGGTAATAATAATCAGAAAATACCTACACAAAAGGCAAATATTTATAAACCGGCACAATTTGTTGATGATATTGTGTGCCGTACAGACCAAAGCCAAACGTATGCTGCTTATTTTCCGGTTTCATATAATCCAAAAATTGAGATGCCAATTATTGTGGTTTTCGATGCTCATGCACGAGGAAAAATGGCCGTAAAAAAGTTTAAAAAGGCAGCTGATGAATTTGGATATGTAGTTGTGGCTTCAAATAATGCAAAAAACGGTTTAAAAACAATTAACAAAACCATAAATGCACTGTTCGATGATATATTTTACCGTTTTAAAATTAATGAAAACAGGGTTTACACTGCCGGTTTTTCAGGTGGGGCAAAAATAGCCTCATCAATTGCAATTTATAAAGGCGGCATTGCTGGGGTTATTGCCATATCTAGTGGTTTTGCAAAAATTGGCCAGGAAATACCTCACAAGTTCAGTTTTGCATCAATTGTAGGTGTGGAAGATTTTAACTACCTGGAACTAACCATGTTAGATGAGCAGATGAGACAGGTAGGATTTCCTAGTATGCTTGCAATTACACCGATGGGACATGAATGGCCTGACGAAAACGTATTGTTAAAAACTATTGAATGGCTTGAAATTCAATCAATGAAACGTTCAATAATTCCTGTAAACGATAATTTAATACGAAATTACAGTTTAAATACGGCAGATTCAATAAACAAACTGATGCTTATTGGAAAAGTTTATAATGCAAAAAAGCTTTACGAACAGTTTTTATCAACTATTGATGGGTTATATGATATTACAGGATACCAAAAAAGTTATGAAGAGTTTTTAAAAAACCCTGATATCCAAAAACAAGAAGCTGAAATTGAATTGTCGGCAAACAACGAATCAGATAAACAACAAGAATATGTAAGCCTATTTAAGCGGCAGGACTTCAGGAAATTACAAAACGAGATAAATGTGCTAAAATCTGATAACCAAACTAAAAATGTACTTAAAAAAAACAGTTCAATGCGTTTGTTAAATTACATAAGCATGTTATCGTATATTTTTACTGATGGTGCTATTAATGCCGGCGATTTTGATACAGCTACAAAGTATCTGGATATATATAAAAGTGCTGATCCCAATAACCCTGATTTTTATTATTTTGAAGCTTGTATATTTGCAAACAAAAACATGCAAAAAGAAGCACTAAAAAGTTTGGGGAGTGCTGTGCATTATGGCTTTTTTGATATTTCGAAACTTGAGAGTACTGATTATTTTGTTAAACTCAGACAATTGCCAGAATTTGAGGAGCTTACAAAAGGCGCAAAAAGCAATTTTGAAAAGATTTAATAACAACGAAAATGAAATGTTGTTACGCTAAGATTCGCCAAGTACTCGCCAAGGATTCGCCAAGAAACGCTAAGCCTTACTCCGATTTTTCTCTGCGAACCTTTGCGTTGCCTTCGCTAATCTTTGCGTAATAGCTGTCTCATTCTGAAATAGCTTTACATTTTTTATTTGAAAATATTTTTCTTTGGTATTGTTGCAACAAAGTTTTTCAGGTAATAAGGTTCGAAATAAGCAACATCAACAAAATCTGAATTTAAAAAGGCTTTTTCGGCAAGCAGTGCCATATAACTTGAACTACATTCAATATCATCAACAAATATTGCATTTTTATGCTTGATAGTATCTTTGCATTTTGCCGAACCATTACCACAAAACACCACTTGTCTGTCATCCAAAATTTTTTGATATGAGTTTTCGTCAATAATATCAGCCGAAATTTCAGATTCTGCTACATTTTCAATATTAAAAAATGCTGTATAAACTTCCATTCTACGGGCATCGATCATAGGGCAAACCCATGCGTTTTGATTTATTTTTTGTTTGTCTTGCTGTACCAAACCATCGGCAATGCTTTGCAATGTATTTATTGCGATAAGCGGAATGTTTGCGGCATAGGCTAAACCTTTGGCTGTGGAAACACCTATTCGCAAACCTGTATAAGAACCAGGCCCCATGCTGACTGCAACTGCATCAAAATCAGCAACTTTCAGCTTTTTTTCCTTTAAAAGGTCTTCAATAAAAACAGTAAGCAATTTTGCATGTGTTTGGCCTTCGTTGTTTTCTTTAAGGGCAATTACTTTACCATCTTGTGCAAAACAAACCGAACAAACCTCTGTTGATGTCTCAATATTAAGTATTAATGCCATATTATTATTTTGTTATTTATCGTAAACTGCACAGTCATACATTGATTATTTCCCTCGCCTCAAGTGCCTGAATGCAAGCATATTGGATGTTGGCCATTAGGTTTTTATACGCTATTTTCAATGACTAATGACTAATTTCTAATGACTTTTTTCGACAACTCTATTTTACGAGCAAAACTCATAACACATTGATAATCTGCTTGTACGTCAGGAGTTCTGAGTTTTAACCGAAAATCAGTGTTTTATACCCCCTTTTTTTTAGCCAATTTGTAGGTTAGCGAAAACACAAAATTCCTGCCCGGTGCGCTAACACCCGATGCAAACGGACGATACATCTGGTTAAAAATATTTTCAATGGCAAACCGGGCTGAAAAATAATTGCTTATATTATAACTGATATTTGTATTTAAGGTATTCCACGCAGGGAAACCTTCGGCAGTTGCTTTGTCCTCGTTATCTTCGCCATAAGGCGACATATCTTCCATCTTTTTTAAGCCCTGAAACATCGAATATAAGTTATACGAAAACTTTTCGCCTTTAAAACAAAGCTTTAGCATACCAAATATAGGCGAAATATGCCCAAGCGGTACATCGTCCGTAATATTCCTGCCATAGTTATAGTTAAACGTATATTTTAAAAGCAAGTCCCTTTTTTTATGTCCCGAAATAGGATAATTTAACTCAAAACCTGCATTTATACCTGCAACAACAGCTTTTGCTGCATTCATATTTGTTGTTATCCTGTATTTATCACCATCATATAATAAACTATCTTGCCCGTTTAACTGAAAATCACCCCTAATTATTGCGTTTGTCAATAAATTATAATAGGCCGATATTTCAAGGTTTATATATTTTTTGAACTGGTACTGTATACCAAATTCTGCATTATACACATATTCAGGTATTAATTTATTGTTTGGTACTGTTACTTTGCCTGATTTTGCCCTTATTTTACCATAATCGTCAACGTTTGGCGAGCGAAAACCTGTAGAAATAACCGTACGGATTTTCCAATCAGTGGTAGGGTACATTTCAAAACTTAATATCCCGGTAGGTGCACCATTATTAATTCTGATATTTGTGAATGGTAACTGTACCAATTCTGGCTTATTCAACAACTCAGAATATAAATGATAATGGCTGTACCGAAAACCAAGGGTTAAAATATAAGGTGCATCAATAATCCATTTATAATTTAGGTAGGCCGATGCAGATTGCATAATGCTGCCACCGTCAGGATAACGAGTTTGTGCGATGCTTTCGTTGTTTGTAAATACATTTTGATAGTTGGCGGTAGATAAAACATCGTTATGTGTAAATTCTAACCCATAGCTCAAACGGTTTAAGCCAACTAGTTTCAGGAAATCAAAATTTGCTGAATAAACATCTACTAATTCATTTTGGTATAAGCGTTCTTCGTTTTTAAATTTCCTATAAATACGATCTTCATTAATTTTCTGATAAGCAAAAACCGTATTGAAGTTGGTATAGAACCTGTTGTCGTTTTTTAAAAAAATAGTAGCAGAGGCCAACAACCTTTTTTGGGGCCCATAATACCATTCAGCATATTTTAGCTCTTCCTTATCAAATTCTATAAGTTGGTCATATCTAGGAACATCCGACGATGTAGAGTATTGGAAATTCAAATCGATATCTAATTTTTTATTAGGGGCGATTAAAAATTTCTGTATAAAATCGTATTGTTTATAAGCTGTATTAAGCTGGAGTTCTGTATTGGGGTTGCTGAGCATTGTATCTTGTCCCAAAGCATTTTGGCCAACATAATTGTAGGTATGCCCAAAACTGTGGTCGTTTGAAGTGAACGCCCTGTTTTTTCCAATTTTAATATCGCCAAAAGTACTATATTGAAATCCTGTTAAAGACGAAAAATGCTTTTTACCTATTGAAAAATCAAGGTATCCGGTGGTGGCATTATTTGCGCTTGCGTATTGTAGACTTGTATTTAAAGTTAATTTAGTTCTTTTTTGATGCGACAAAGGGGCCTGCTTTGTATGATAATGTACAACCCCACCAATAGCATCGCTTCCATACGCAATTGAACTAGGCCCAAATACCAGCTCGACCCTATCTAGCATTAATTGCCCTATCGTAATCGAGTTTTGTAGGTGCCCGTTCCGATATATCGCATTATTTAGACGTACACCATCAATTACAAGTAGTATTTTGTTTGCTTCGTAACCACGTAACATAGGGCTTCCGCCGCCGCCTTGGCTTTTTTGTACCATTACGTTGCCTGTTGACCGCAATATATCGGCTGAAGTTTGGGCACTTGACGATTTTATGTCTTCGGCCTTGATCATATCAATTTTATAAGGTAGTTCGTCAGGGTTGTTGCGCATGTTGGCAACAACCTTAAATTCTTCCATTAAGAACACATTAGGGGTCAGAAAAACCTCATATTTCATTTTTTCCAAGTCATTTTTGCTAAAAACCTCGGTATTAAATGATAAATGCTTAATATAAATTGTGTCAGAGTTGGAAAATTGGCTAAGTTCAAAGTAGCCATCCTTATCCGTGATTGTTGATTTTGTTTGCGATTTATTAAAAACTGTAACACCTTCAATAGGGAACTCGGTAGCTTCGTTAAGTATTTTTACAGATTGGCTGTTTATACTAACAAAAGAAACCAAAGAACCAAACAGCAAAAATATTTTATTAAAATAGCCTAATTTTATCACTTTTGCCCATAGATTAATTGTGCTGCAAATGTATAATTTTTTATCTACTTTTGTAAACATGAAACAAGTATGATTAAAATAATTGTTAACCATCCAAAGCAATGAT
>NBLH01000093.1 GCA_002084525.1 Bacteroidetes bacterium 4572_117
TTTTTTTTTAATGGCAATTGCAACCACTTGACGGATCCGACTCGCAATCATCTCCACAATTGTCATGACCATGACCATGTACGTGCCCGTGCGAAAGTTCTTCTTCTGTGGCTTCACGTACTTCAAGTACAGCGCCTGTAAAATGTAAATCTTCACCTGCAAGAGGGTGGTTAAAATCAAGTTTTACCATGTCTTTTGTAACAGAAATTACTTTTCCGTTGTAATGGTTGCCGGCTTCGTCGCGTAAAGGTATATAATTACCAATAGTCAGCAAACCTTTTTCAACTTTACCATTTTGTTCAAATGCATTCATTGGTATTTCTGCCAAATTTTCTTCATTTCTTTGGCCGTATGCTTCATCGCTTGATAAATTAAATTTAAAAGTTTCATTTTCAGACAAGCCTTTCAGCTTATCCTCAAATTTTTCGAGCATATAACCTGTACCAAAAATAAAAACAAAAGGTTTCTCTTCATTCACAGCTTCAACAATTTCGCCATCTTTACCAAGCTTAAGCTCATAGCGTACTGAAACTACTTTATTTTTGTCTGCAACTAATTTTTCATCTACAATCATCTATAATTTTTTTTTGAATTATTTGAGGGTACAATATTACAACCATTTTTTTGATTTGGAAAACAATAGTTTCTGTTTTGAAACAATAGTTTTTGTTTTGAAATAATATTGATACTTTTATAGCTATTAATCAATTAATCATTAAAACAAATAAAAAAATGGCAGTATTAATAGGAAAAAAAGCACCATCGTTTAGTGCACCGGCCGTAATAAATGGTGGCGAAATGGTCGATTCGTTTTCATTGGACCAATATCTTGGACAAAAACATGTAGTTTTTTTCTTTTACCCGGCAGATTTTACCTTTGTTTGCCCTACAGAACTATTAGCATTCCAAAAAAAAATCACAGAATTTGAAAAAAGGGATGTGGCTGTGGTAGGCTGTTCGGTAGATTCGCAGTTTTCGCACTGGAAATGGCTGAATACACCTGTTAATGAGGGAGGTATCGAAGGTGTAAAATATCCGCTTGTGGTTGACCAAGCAAAAACAATTTCGGCTAATTTTGATGTACTTGCGGGTGAATATGACTATTCTGAGGCAGGTGAACTGTTTTTTTTGGGGACACCTATGGCTTTTCGAGGCTTATTCCTTATTGATAAAGATGGGGTTGTGCAACACCAAGTGGTAAACAATATGCCTTTGGGCAGAAGTATCGACGAAACTTTGCGGATGATAGATGCACTGCAATTTTTTGAGAACAATGGCGAAGTTTGCCCAGCTGACTGGCACAAGGGAGATGATGGTTTAGATGCTTCGCAAGAAGGGATAGTAGAATATCTTACAAAGCATAAATAAATTTAATTGTTAAAAGCATTATCTTATTTTTGCAAAATGCGGAAATGGATTGATTTTTATTTAAGGGACAAGGAAAAATTTACGGAGCAACTGTTAAAATGGGGGGACAGCAAAGATACTTTTATTGTACTGAACAGCAATAGAGAGAAAAGCCCCAAGCATATACAGCAAACTTACGATTTTATTGCAGCAGTGGGTGTGTATCAACAAATTACTGATGATGTAACTGACAGTTTTGAAAAATTACGGAGTTTTTCGTTAAAAACAGACGATTGGTTATTTGGTTATTTGAGCTATGATTTAAAAAACGAAACAGAAAAACTAAATTCGGATAATTTTGACGGGCTTGAATTTCCAAACCTTCATTTTTTTATACCTGAATACATTTTTTTAATTAAAGATGATAAGCTAGATATTGGCTATTTAACACATTTAACTTGTAGCACAACAGTTGCCCCAATTTTTTACGAAATTGAAACTTTTATCCCAAATAAAGGGAGCCGGCATTATCCTAAAATTAAAATTGAAAAAAGATTTACCGAAGAAGGGTATATGTTATCGGTTAATAAATTAAAAAAGCACATTTTAAAGGGCGATATTTATGAGGCTAATTTTTGCCAGGAATTTTATTCGAATAATGCCATAATTGACCCTTTAGAAATTTATGGGAAGTTAAATACGATATCGCCAACACCTTTTTCTGCTTATTATAAAAACAATGGGAATTATCTTATTTCGGCCAGCCCTGAACGTTTTTTAAGCAAAAATACCGACAAAATTATATCGCAACCAATAAAAGGCACTGCGGGGAGGTCAAAAATCAAAAAAGAAGACGAAAAACTAAAATCGTGGCTTAAAAACAATGAAAAAGAAAGAGCCGAAAACATTATGATTGTTGATTTGGTACGCAACGATTTATCGAAAACAGCGAAAAAAGGTAGCGTAAAAATAGAGGAACTTTGCAAAATATATAGTTTCGAACAAGTACACCAACTAATTTCCACTGTCAGTGCTGAAATGGATATCGATAAATTTGACATTATTGATGTAATTAAAAATGCTTTTCCCATGGGGTCGATGACAGGTGCACCCAAAATACGTGCAATGCAACTAATTGAAAAGTACGAAAAAACAAAACGGGGTTTATATTCAGGTGCGGTTGGTTATATCAGCCCAAACAAAAATTTTGATTTTAATGTGGTGATACGCAGTATTTTATATAACAAAAACAAGGAGTATCTATCGTATATTGTGGGTAGTGCAATAACTTTTAAATCAGTTGCCTGGCAAGAATATAATGAGTGTTTATTAAAAGCAAAAGCGATATATGAAGTGCTTGAAAATGGTTATTAGTTATTTGGTGAATTTTATTTGAAAATTAAACAAAAAACTGGCAATTACAGCTCAACCCAAGAAGCTATACTCTAATAGACATTTCTTCTTTTGGTATACCTCTAAAAATTAAACGGCTAGAAATCAATAAAGTAGGATTACTATTATTATCTTAGATGCATAGGAATAAAAAGAGCATCTGCTGCAATTGGTCTTATAAACCTGACTTATAACCTGTTCAGATATGAACAATTAGTCCGGTTACATAGGATAATTATGTCAAATTATTAAATCAAAAAAAGGCCATTTTGTATACGACTATTTTTGAGGTGATTGAGGAAATAAAAATCAGAAAAAATATCACTCTTTCGGATGCTTTAGGGATTGTCGATAAATAAAGTACTCAATAAATTATGATAAAAATTTAGTTTCGGGGTTGAATTAATCAAACTTTTTTTCGCTAACAAGCAACTCGTCGTTAATTCTAAATAGTTTGTAGTTGATAGCTATTTTGTTTAAAATACGCTCAAGCCTTTCTTTATTGGTATCGGTAATAAAAATTTGGCCAAAATGGTCGCCTGCAACCAATTTTACGATTTGTTCAACCCGCAGCGCATCAAGCTTATCAAAAATATCATCAAATAGCAAAATTGGTTTAATTTTACTAATATTTTTAATATAGTCGAATTGCGCCAATTTTATAGCAATAAGGTAGCTTTTCTGTTGCCCCTGCGATGCATTTTTTTTCAAAGGGAAACCTTTAAGCTGAAATATTAAATCATCTTTGTGAATCCCGGTAGTGGTATATTGCAAAATTTTGTCCCTTTCTGTGTTTTGTTTAAGTATTTCAGCAAAATCAGAACCGGTCAACTGCGAGCGGTATTTCAAATCAATTTTTTCCTTTTCGGGTGATATAAACTGATAATATTTTTGAAATATCGGGATTAGTTTATCAATAAATTCTTGTCGTTTATTAAAAATATTTGTACCATACAAAACTAACTGGTCGTCCCAAATTTCAAGGCTATCGCTATCGAAACTATGGTTTTGCGCAAATTGTTTCAATAAGTGGTTTCTTTGGCTAAGTACCCGGTTATATTTAAGCAAATCCTGCAAATAATCTTTATCAAACTGCGATATCACAATATCCAGGAATTTTCTCCTTTCTTCGCTTCCGCCAAGCAAAAGGTTGGTATCGTACGGCGAAATAGTTACAAGCGGTATTAGCCCAATATGATCCGAAAGCTTTGTATACTCCTTGTTGTTGCGCTTAAAACTCTTTTTTTTGCCCTTCTTTAAACCACACGAAATACTGGTGGTTTTTTCATCGAACATATAATTACCTTTAATCAGAAAAAAATCATGCTCATAGTTAATATTCTGGCTATCAATAGGATTCAGCCAACTTTTGCAAAAAGAGAGATAGTAGATTGAATCAAGGATATTAGTTTTGCCAACACCATTGTTACCTATAAAGCAATTTATTTTTGATATAAATTCCAGTTCGAGATCTTCAAAATTACGATAGTTGACTAACGATAAAGAGTTTATGTTCATTTAAAACAATTATAAAAGGCAAAAATATAAAGATAAAAGCAAAAAGATGAAATAAAAGTGAAAAAATAGCCCGATTGCTGTGGTAAATAAAAGATAAAAATAATATTTGCCATAAATTATCCGTTTGAAATTAAATTCATTATATTTAAACATTATTCTAAACTAAATTATATACCAATTATGAAAAAGAAAATTTGTTTTAGTTTTTTGCTAATAAGTTTTAGCTTTATTACAATTGCCCAAACTGTAAAAATTAAAAAATTACCAAAAAGCATTGAAGAATTTGTTAGCATGAGAAATAAAATTGCAACCACGCCACAAGGTGGAGCTGCTATGTTTATGATAGCTCTTAAAATACACACTACAAACCCTGATTTAGCAAAAAAATGTTTTGTTGCTATTGTCGACAGGAAGTTATTACGAGAAGGGGATGTTTACAAAGGTTTTAAGCTTTTAAACAGCGATATGGGTTTAATAAAAAGCCAGGTTGCTAAAGATAAAAATATACCCAATTCGTATATCAAAGGTGCCACACCCAAAAACCATTATAAAGTTAAGTTGCCATATATTTTTGAATTTTCGAGCAATAAATACAGTGGGAGCATCGAAGCCGGTGATTTTAAACTATTTATTGCCTGTTCAGGTGCAAGTAGCCCACGGCCAATACGCATGAAAAAGAACAACCGTGGTTTATGGAAAACTTCAAATTGGAGTAGTGTGCTGGTTGGTATCATGAAACCGCCTATTGATGATGATTTGTAACATATTTGTATAATAACAAAATAATGAGAAAACCTAAAACGTATAACAAATATAGTGAAAATAGGTTAAAATTAGACTTTTAAAAAACTGTTTGTTATAGAATTTCGGCTTAATGAGCAATTTAAGAATTCAACAATTTAACCATTAAAAGTATAATATCAGTTATCAATTTATCATCAAACTATTTATTATCATGAAAAATAAAACAACTTACATAATTACTTTGATATTGGCATTTTCGGTAGGCAATGTTTACTCACAAAATATCAAAATTACAAAGCAGCCACATAATATCGATGCTTTTTTAACACTCCGTAATGTGATTGCCACAACCCCTGAAGGTGGTGCGGCTATATTTTTACAAGCCCTTAAAATATATGTTAAAAATCCTAAGTTAGGTAAAAAATGTTTAGTGATTTCTGTTCATAAATCTTTATTAAAAGAAGGCAAAACTTATAAAGGGTTTAAATTGGCAAGCAGCGATATGGATCTGATTAAAAGGAACATAGAGAATAATAAACTGATTCCGAATTCATATATTTTAGGCTCGGCTCCCAAAAATAATTATAAAGTAGAATTGCCATACGAATATGAGTTTTCGAGCAATATCTTAGGAAAAACAAAAGACGGGACAAAGGTATTTGTAAAATGTTCGGGTTCTGATACAAAAAGATATTTAATACTAAAAAAGAACAACCGGGGTTTGTGGAAAGTAACCACTTGGACAAGTGTACTTGCAAACATTCAGGAACCACCCGACGACGATGATTTGTAATTGATTCTATATTTTAATATGGGTTAAATATTGGAATAATGTGAAATATTCTTAATAAAACACATTATTCCAATTTTTCATTCCGCTCTGTTTAAGCTAATCAACAAAAACCTTTTTATGTGCGCCCAAATTTTGCATATCCTTTAAATGGTCCTGCAGGCGTTTCATCGGCTTTGTAATCACAACCCTGCCTGAACGAATAAACTCATGCACATCATATGGGGCCAATTTTTCAAGAAATTCTTGTGTTTCCTGTTGGTTCCCAGTTTTTTCTATAACAATGTATTCAGGTTCGATATCTAAAATACGGCCATTGCTGTTGCGTACAAGCTCCTCAATTTTATTGTTTCGGGCTATGGCCGCTGTCGAAACCTTATAAAGGGCCACTTCTTGAGATAAAATCATATCTTCGTCGTACAAAAAAGCCTTTAGGACCTCAATTTGTTTTTCAATTTGCTTTTGTATTTTTTCAACCATATCGCGTGTTGTATTTACTACAATTACAAATGTATGGATACCATCGTGCCTCGAAGGAGAAGTTGTAAGGCTTTCGATATTTACCTTTCTTCGGGTAAAAATTATTGATACCCTGTTTAATAAACCAATATGGTTTTCTGTATAAATCAACAATGTATATTTACGCTTCATATCTTTAATATTTAATTTTTATCTGTTTATGTAAGAAATACCCTTTAACGACAGCTTGTTGAAACCATGTAATGCTCTGAAATTCAGATGCTTGCGTGGTGGGTCGTGATATCCTAAGATACTGGTTGCTAGAGGGTTGATTTTTAATCTCAAATTAAAATTTATAATTTACCGAAATATTGTTTTAAGTACCCATGCAAAATTAATTGTAAATTCAAATTTGATATTTGATAGAATATCAATTACTTAAGCTGCTCAGGGTTTACATATAAAAAAGCACTGGTGCTTAATTAACAGCTACCTCTAATTTCGGATCTTCCAGCAACATTTCTGAAACAGCTTTACCGGCTTGTATCATTGGAAAAACATTATTGATTTTCTCAACCATAACTTCTAAAAAATATGGCCCATCATGTTTAACCATATCTTCAACTGCTTTATCCAAATCTTTGCGTTTGCTTACATGTATTGATTTAATATTGAACGAATCGGCAATTTTTGTAAATTCAGGGTTTTGTAACTCACCAAAAAAATCACGGTTATCGTAATAAACATCATGTAATTGCTTTATCATCCCAAGAAAATTGTTGTTGAGCACAACTACTTTAACAGGGATTTTATATTGCATAATAACCCCAAGTTCCTGCATAGTCATTTGAAAACCGCCATCGCCAATTATGGCAACAACCTCGCGTTCAGGAGCTCCAAGTTTAGCACCGATTGCTGCCGGAAGGCCAAACCCCATTGTTCCTAATCCACCAGAAGTTACTTGGCTGTTTGTGTCTTTGTATTTGTAATATCTGGCGGCAGCCATTTGATGCTGGCCAACATCTGAAACTGTAATTGCCTTACCATTTGTTTTTTCTGAAATTTTCCTGATTACTTCACCCATTTGCAATTCGCCCCAGGAACGTGACAAGTCGTTTTTAAAAACTTTTTCCTCTTCAATTTTCACATATTCATTGGCAGTTTGTAACCATTTTGTATGAATATTGGCCTGTATCCTTTTATTTATCGCCCTGAGGGCAACTTTAGCATCAGAATTTATTGGTATAGCCGGGTTTACATTTTTTCCGATTTCGGCAGGGTCAATTTCAATGTGGATGATTTTAGCCTGTTTGGCATACTTATCTAAACAACTGGTAACACGGTCATCAAAGCGCATCCCAACAGCAATTAAAACATCGCATTCATTTGTCATTTTATTAGGTGCATAATTCCCATGCAATCCAACCATGCCATAATATAGCTCGTGGTCCGATGGAAACGCAGATAGCCCCATTAATGTGGCGGCAACCGGGATATTTGCCTTATCGGCAAGTTCTTTTATTTCGTGTTGTGCCTCTGACAACAAAATGCCCTGCCCCGCAATAATGAAAGGTTTTTTAGCACTATTAATTATATGTGCAGCCTCATTAATTAATCCCATATCAGGCTTAGGATAAGGATGATAGCTGCGAATACGTTCGCATTTTTCATAGCTAAACTCTTCAAGTATTTCTTGTTGCGCATCTTTGGTAATATCAAGCAATACGGGCCCCGGCCTCCCTGAATTAGCAATGTAAAAAGCCTTTGCAAAAGCTTCGCCAATTTCACTTGCCGATGTAATTTGGTAGTTCCATTTAGTAATTGGCATTGAAATACCAACAACATCAGTTTCCTGAAAAGCATCAAAACCAAGCAAAGGCGAAACTACTTGTCCGGTTATGCAAACCAGCGGCGTGCTGTCTATCATCGCATCGGCAATCCCGGTAATAAGGTTAGTTGCCCCGGGACCTGAAGTTACCATGCAAACACCTGCTTTTTCCGACACCCTTGCATAACCCTGTGCAGCGTGCACAGCACCCTGTTCATGACGTACAAGGATATGGTTTAAGCGATTTTTGTACTTGTAAAAAGCATCGTAAATAGGTAGGTTTGCACCACCAGGGTATCCAAATATTGTATCAACACCCTCGTAAAGCAAAGCGTTGAAAATGGCTTCGGCACCATTAATGTTTTGTAAAGTTTTAGTTGCTTTCATGTAAATTAATTATTGTTAGAAATTGCGTTAAGATCTCAGACCTATTTATTAAAATTATTATTTCCTTTTAACTTAGCAAATACAAAAAAACACCATCCTGTAAAGAATGGTGTTTGCCTAAAATATTATATATGTTCAGCTATACCATCCCTTTAAATAAGGTTAGTAAAAAGACATATAAAAGGACTGAACTATGTATTATTTTGCTTAATATCATATAAAAAATCAATTTTAGATTTGTCAAAAATAGTAATAATATTCATAAAACAAAATAAATTACAAGTATAACAAGATGTTGTACAATATAAATAATGGCACATATCAGCATTAATTTTTGTGTATTTTTGCATGGCAAATTTCAATAAGCTATGCTTGCATAATTATTTATTTAATCTAAAATTTAACAAAGTGTCGAGGGTTATTTCTATTGTTATATTTACTTTTTTTTATTTGGCGATAGGTTTTTGCCAAGACGATAAAATTATTGTTGGTGGCGATTATAATTATCCGCCATACTCTTTTATTGATAAAAATGGTAACGAAACAGGCTACGATGTTGATGTGATTAACGGCATAGCAAAAATTACCGGGCTTGACACCGAATTTAAGTTTGATGATTGGAATACGACCTTAACAAAGCTTAAAACAGGAGAAATCAACATAATTTCAAGTATTGTTTATTCAGCCGAACGTGAAAAAATATATGACTTTAGTTTTCCGTTGCACACCGAATATTACGGGATTTTTGCAAAAAAAACAACAAAAATTGACGATGTAAACGATTTGGGCTTAAAAAAACCTGCAATACTGGTTGGCGATATTTCTAACGAAATGTTTTTTAAACCAATGGGTTTGTTTAAGAATTACATTGAAGTTAGCTCTTTTCCCGAAGCTTTTAATTTAGTAAACTCTAATAAATGCGACTATGTAATAGTGCCATACCCACTTGGCATGAAGGTAATTAAAGATAATAAATTTAGTGATATTGAACTAAAAGGCCCACCCATAATCCCTATTGTTTATTGCCTTGCGGTAAAAGAGGGCGACTCTGAGTTATTGGCTTTTTTAAATCAAGGTATTGAAATACTTAACAGGAATGGCGAACTTGATAAAATTTATGATAAATGGGTAAAATATAAACGGCAAGACGACCAATACGAAGAATTATTCTATTATTCTTTAATATGGGTACTCATTTTGCTTGCTGTTGTTATAGTATTGGTTTTATTCTGGTTCTCGTTAAAAGTGCAAGTAAATAAAAAAGCTAAAATCATTAAAGCAAACGAACATGTAAACTATTTAAAACTGCAAAAAGCAAAAAAAGAGGTTGACCTGGCAAATAAAGCAAAAAGCGTGTTCCTTTCAACAATTAGCCACGAAATACGCACCCCCTTGTTCGCCATAATTGGTTTTACCGATTTATTGAATAAAACAGGCTTATCTGAAAAACAATCAGCTTACAACAGAAAAGTAAAAATATCGGGTAGGCTACTGCTCAATTTGGTTAACGATGTGCTTGATATTACAAAATTAGAAGCCGAAAAAATTGTAATCAAAAAAAATATTTTTAAAATAACTGAGCTTATTAGTGAAATTTGTGATATTGAAAGCATAAAAGCCAATGAAAAAGGCATTGAGCTACTCAGTAATATTGCTGATGATGTACCAGAGGTGGTTATAGGCGATAAGCTAAGGCTTTCACAAATACTTTTGAATATTGTAAGCAATTCTATAAAATTTACTGATAAAGGGAAGGTTAATTTGCTTGTAAATGTCGAAAATTTATCAGAATTAGCAGCTAAGGAAAAAATTAACATAATATTTTCTGTAAAGGATACTGGTATCGGAATGGATAGCCATTCTCAAGAAAAACTATTTATCCCTTTTGAACAAATACACAATACAAGCGAACGAAAATATAGTGGTACAGGGCTAGGTTTGGCCATTTCAAAACAATTGGTTGATTTAATGAACGGCGATATCCTTGTTGAAAGTACCATAGGTAAAGGTAGTGTTTTTAATGTAAGTATCCCTTTACAAATATTTAGGGGGGATATTGAAAATTGTGATGACAAAAAGCTAAAAGAAATTTCAGATGAGAAAATAACCGTACTGCTGGTTGAAGACAATATTTTTAATGCAGAAATTTTAATTGAGCAATTAACAGAAGCTAATTACGAAGCTACCCATGCAAAATCAGGTATTGAAGCAATCGAAATCCTAAAGGAAAACAATTTTCAAATCATACTTATGGATATTGAAATGCCAAAAATGGGTGGCTTTGAAACTATGGAAAAAATTAAAAAATTAAATATATCTAAAGCTTCTGTAATTGCAATTTCGGCACACGATTTACATTCTGAAAAAGAAAAAGCAATAAAAGCAGGGATGAGGGATTATTTATGTAAACCTATTTCGGTACAAGAACTTAATGGTACAATTTTAAAATATAAAGATAGCTTTGATAAAAAAAACACCCAATCTGCAATCGATTATAATAAAGGCTTAGCTTTTTTTGAAAACGATAATAAAAAATACAAACGTGCTTTGTTGCGTTTTGCAAAACATTACAAAAATATCCCTGAAAAATTAGCTCTCATTTATAAAGAAAATCCTGAATTAATCAAAGATTATACTCACAACCTAAAAAGTGCCGGAAAAACTATTGGAGCATTAAAATTATCGGAA
>NBLH01000289.1 GCA_002084525.1 Bacteroidetes bacterium 4572_117
TGCTCAATGCCATCTTTCTGGCCGTGAAACATTTTGCTTGCCTGGTATAAATGATGGCGGTTTATTTTCGTTGCCTCCAAATTATGAAGCTCAAGCACAGATGAACTTCCCTGCATCCATTGGGCTGTTTTGTGTTCACTCGCAGGGTAAACTGCCCTGGCTATCTTCTTTGCAAAAGGGTGCACACCGTTCGCATTTTTAATTTCGGGCATCCTGGCCATGTTAACGGCTTATTCGTACTACAAACTTTCGCTCGCCTACCCCAATGCCGGTGGCACAGTCCATTTTATGAATATCGGGTTCGGCAAAAACATCTTTAGCGGCAGCATCAACAACCTTTTGTGGATCAGCTATATTATTATGCTGTCGTTATACTCTACCGCCTTTGGGTCGTATGCCGGTAATTTATTTTCCATTACTGGGAATATTAATATCGACCAACATATTTTTATTAGTACAATCATCATAATTGCTACGGCACTAAATTATTTTAGTGTTAAGGTGGTGGGCGAAACCGAGAAATATGTTGTGGGGTTAAAAGTTAATAGCAGGGGGTTTTGTGATTTTTGTTGCCTACGAAGGGTTTGAACTAATTGCCAATACTTCGCCTTACATCCAAAACCCTAAAAAGAATATCCGCCTGGCCTATCTGATTGCAGTTGTTTTTGTAATTGTGCTTTATGTATTGATTGCAATAATTACGGTTGGATCTTTAAGTTTTGACATGATCAGCAAATCGCAGGATTACGTTTTGGCCGAAGCGGCAAAACCTTTTCTTGGGCAAACCGGATTTGTAATCATCACTATTGCAGCCCTGCTTTCTACTTTTTCGGCCATTAATGCCACAATTTATGGCGGCAGCCGGGTAAATTACGAAATGGCATTGGACGATGACTAACGAATTCACGCGCATGTTCTGGAAACAGCCGATCGGGCTTATTGTCACATTCGTATTAACTTTAATTATTGCTAATACGTTTGATCTCGAAAGCATAGCAACAACGGGAAGTATTGGCTTTCTGCTGATTTTTGCCATGGTTAATTTTGTTTCGGCAAAAAAAATAGATAAGTAGAAGTTGCCCCGCACCTCTTTACCCCAAATAACAAGAAAGTATAATGATGGTGCAGGAGTTGGTATGATTAATAGTGTGTTTCCCCCAAATGATTATTTGTTTGTCATTCATGAACCTTTTTTGTTCAGCGTGTACTAATGGTAAATTATAAAACACTGTACCATGGACAAAAAGTTACAACAGCCAATTTTCGGATGGTTAATATTTGTAATATCCCTAACAACCTATTTGCTAAGCCTTGAACCTACAGCCAGTTTTTGGGATTGTAGCGAGTTTATTGCCTGCGCTTATAAATTAGAGGTAGGCCATGCTCCCGGAGCCCCGGTGTACATGCTTTTAGGCCGGCTATTTAGCCTGTTTGCCGCAGGTAATACCGAAAATGTTGCCATGGCCATAAATGCTTTATCGGCAGTAGCAAGTGCGCTAACGGTAATGTTATTGTTTCATATAATTTATTGGTTTGCAGGCAAACTATTACAAAACACTTATAGGGCAACCACCAAAAATAAAATACATTTTGTTGCAATTGGGGCTTCATTAATAGGTTCCTTAACCTATGCTTTTACCGATAGTTTTTGGTTTTCGGCTGTAGAGGCCGAGGTATATGCCACCTCATCGCTTTTCTCGGCACTTGTGTTTTGGTGTATCATCAAATACGAGCAGGAACCAAAAGGTTGGCCAGAGAATAGATGGTTAGTACTAATTTTCTTTTTATTAGGACTATCAGTAGGCATCCATCTATTGAATTTATTGGCGTTGCCCGCAATGGCATTGGTTATATACCTTAAGCATTACAAATATTCTACTACAAAAATGTTATTTACGGTTGGATTGTCGGTATTATTGATTGGGGCACTTATTTTTGGGATAATTCCAGGAGTGGTAAAAACAGCTGCCTATTTCGACCTGTTCTTTGTCAATTCTTTCATGATGCCGGTTTACTCAGGGGTCCTGATTTTTGTTATTTTGCTTGTGTTGGCAATACTATTGTTGATGCGCTATTTCCATAAAAACAAAAGATATTTATTACGGTTCGCGCTTATCATGTTTTCCTTTTGGTTAATAGGTTATTCATCTTTCACCATTTTGGTTATCCGCTCGGCTGATAATCCTTTTGTAGATATCAATAATGTGGAAAATGTGTTTGGCCTGGTGGATTATTTAAATCGCGAACAGTATCCACAACGACCATTATTTTATGGGAATAATTACAATTCGCCGATTACAGATTCAAAAAAGCGAATCACTTACAAGCTATACGATCATGCTTATTTTGAGGATGAATTAAATCCCAAATACGAATTCGACGCCAATACATTGAGTTTATTTCCACGCATGGCAAGTTTGGAAGCCCGCCATATTGACGCTTATAAACAATGGGGGAAAATTGAAGGACGGAAAGTTGTGGTTACCGGCGCAGACGGAAACACAAAAACTATCAGGGTGCCCACCTTTGCCGAAAATTTCAGGTTTTTTATTAAGTATCAGGTAGGCCATATGTACCTTCGGTATTTTATGTGGAACTTTGCAGGCAAGCAAAACGACATCCAGGGATATGGTGGCAAGTTTTTTGGTAATTGGATTTCGGGCATACCCCTGCTCGATAATTGGCGGTTGGGCAATCAAAACCAAATACCCGATGAGTATAAAAACCATAAAGCACAAAACAAATATTACCTCATCCCTTTACTAATAGGCATCGTAGGAATATTTTTTCAGTTGAAGTATGACAAACAAAAATTTTGGGTAGCATTTGCCCTGTTTTTATTTACTGGCCCGGCTATCGTTATTTACCTAAACGAAGTCCCCATAACTCCCCGTGAGCGCGACTATGTGCATGTAGGCTCATTTATGGTTTTTGCCCTGTGGATAGGTTTGGGGGCGGCTGCTATTTTGCACGTATCAGTTCAACACCTGAAAAGGCCTTGGCCGAAATGGATAGCAGCAGGCTTGCTGATTGTTTTTGTTCCAGGATTAATATTGAGCGAAAATTGGGATGACCACAATAGGTCGGGGAGATACACTGCACGCGATTTCGGAAAAAATATTTTACGCTCGTGCGAACAAAATGCCATACTATTTACAACTGCCGACAACGATACCTACCCAATTTGGTATGGTGCAGTTTGTTAAAAATCCCGACAGGCGTACTCAAGTACAAGCAAGTAAAGGGGAGTACCTGAATTTTTTACCTGGCAAAAAACTATCGCTGGCTGTTAATGCAGAGAATTTCATAAATGGAAGCAGCTATTTACAAATCAAAAAGAGTGATGTGCCTTCACAAATCAACTTTTCGATCAGTAAAAACTACTTATCACGCGATGAGCTATTGATTTTAGATATGATAGCAAATAACAACTGGCAACGCCCTGTTTACACAATTTATCCGGCAATGTTTCAAGAAATTGGGCTGGCCGATTATTTGCACCGCGAGGGCATGCTATTTCGTTTGTTGCCCTATAAAAACACCAATATTTTGCACGGGCGAAAAGCCTTTGCTAACCATCAATTTAGTCTCATTACCGAGGTGTTTTCCTGGGGAAATGCTAATAATCCAAATGTATTTTTGGACCATACGAATAAGCAGATGATAGAGTCGTTCAGGTTTAGGCAAATGTTTGCTGAGGTGGCAAACGAGTTAATATATTTGGGCGAAAATGAAAAGGCAGAAGGATTAATTAATCTGGCGCAAACTATTTTCCCACAAGGCAAAATTCAATACAACTATAACTCATCAAATTTTGCTCAATCCTACTATAGTATGGGGGCAAGTAATAAAGCAAATGCGTTGGTTGAAGATATTCAGAAATCTGCAAGCCAGAAACTAATTTACTACTTGCAAGGAAAAGCCATAAACAGACGCAACATGAGCAACGAAGTACAATTACAGATTTACTTAATGCAAGAACTTATTCGGATAACCGAGAAATATAATACACCCTTGCACAACAAACTTGTCGCAAATTTTCCGCAGATTTTTTAACCTGAAAAATTCATGAATTTTTCAGAAGTGCTTGATAAGAAAACTTCAAGTGCAAGGCTTGCGAAGCCTGAAAATTGGGAGTTTACTTTTCGAAAATGACAAATTTGAAGGCAAGCGTAACGCAGCAATTGGGATTTTCTTGCAAGCACTATTTAGTTTTTCAGTATCGAGTCTTTCATCAGGATATTGGTAGTATCAAACGTATTCACTATCCGGGCAGAATCGCTAACATGAGTAACTATTACATTTTGGTTTAGTTGCCTGTATCCCATAAAGGAGATAAGCAATATGGCTGCAATTCCCAGTTTCCAGCTAATTAGTTTTGTGGCAAAAAGCACACTTATCGAAGGTAAAAATTGATTTTTGCGTACTGCTGACTTTGAAGACTTTAATTGCATGTGGTACATTAAGCGGTCGTAAATGGCAGGATCGGTACTAAAATTTAGTTGATCGTCTTGCAGTTGTGAGGCTATATGTTTTTCAAAACTATCCATTGTACTATATTTTTTTGTCTGTGCTATTTGTCTCTCTGTATTTATTAGTTGGTCTCAGGCAATCACTGCTGCTCACATATTCACTACTTAAATGTGAACTTTGTTGTAGTTTTTTTTGAATTTTTTTTCGGGTATAAAACAGTCTTGATTTTATAGTCCCAACCGATAGTTCAAGTATCGAGCTTATCTCATCAATGCTAAGGCCTTCGCGGTACTTCAAAAGAAAGGCCGTTTGGTGAATCTCATCAAATTCACTTAAACAATTAAAAATATCTTCAATCTGGTAAAGCGGATCTGTTGTTACTTCATCATGCTCAAAGTAATCGACATCATCAGCTATTTCGATAACATCCCGATTGGCCCTGTTTCGATATTCATTTTTACACATGTTATGTGCAATGCTGAATATCCAGGTCGAAAATTTTCGGCTGGCATCGAACAGGTGTGGCTTGTCAATTATCTTGTAAAAAAGGTCTTGTAAAAAATCCTGAGCCAAATCTTTATCATTTCCCAGCATTCGGTAGAAGTAATAAAGCATACGCTCGTTGTACCTTTTATATACTTCATCAAATGCTTTCGAATCGCCATTTAACATAGCAATAATCAGCTTTTCATCGGCTAACTTTGTATGATTTGGAGCTTTGTATTTAAACATCAGTATTTTACTTTTTTTGCATTACCGAGTAGGCAATTAAACCAAAAGCAATTATAATAACAAGTGGTGAAATGGTAATTTTCCAAAAACTATAGGTATCAGTCCCCAAAGCCATAATTACAAATCCTATGAGCAACAAAATTAGTCCGGTAATTAATGTGCTTTTCGATATTTCAGCAGAAATGAAAAATTTACCGCCTAACAACAATCTTCTTATTCATCGCCCCGGCAGAAGTATCAAAGCTTAAAAAGTAAAAGCCTTTGGCCACTACATCAATATTAATACTCCCGAAATTACTGCCGTCCATTGGGAAACTCAACACCTGCCTGCCGGTCATGTCAATTAAGTTTACTGAACTCACCTTTATGGAAGCATCTTTAAAAACAAAATTTACCCTGTTGGTGGCGGGAACAGGATAGATCAATAATCCCATTTCGAGATAATGGTTTTCGATGCCCACCGGTTGGCAAACCACCGGGAAAATGGCATTGTCGATTTCGAGATTCCATTGTGAGCTTGCATAAGAGGCCCAGCTACCGTCAGAATTCTGTGACCATCCATTTCCTATTTCCACATCGCCATCAAAATTGGTGGACAAAGCAAGCGTGTCGCCAAATATTTGTGGAAGTTCAACCCCTAAATAAAACGGGCCATCCAAAATTACAGGTTCTTCAAAAAACAATATGGTCGGAATCCCAAATTCAACATCATCAACTATTGAAGCAATTGGTACCGAGATAGAATCCAACACATTTCCAGGGGAGCCTGACACCCCCGAGGCATCCCACACCTTAAACCAAATGGGGATATTATTGTTGGATGCTTTAACGGCAACTGCAAAATCAAATATCCCTGCAACAAGTTCACCGCCATCCCCATATTCATCAAAATAACTTGATATGGCAAACGTACCATAAGAATTATTTCCTGAAACATAGCCATTTCCATCAATCGGATATAGGGCATAATCGCCGGGCAAGGGGAAGTTCAACGAATCGCAACTACCCCGGGCAACGGCGCAGATGTAGTTTATCCGTTTAAAACTTGTGGTATCGGTATTGTTGGCCACGGTGAGTTTTACGGTATAAAACCCTGGCTCAGTGTAAACATGTACAGGGTGGCGGACCGTATCGGTGGCCCCGTCACCAAATTGCCAGAAAGGTCCAGGAATTTTACTGTTAAGGGAACCTCCCCAAAAATGTTTTGCCCGATAAATTCGGCTTGCAATTCATCTGTGTTTAAAAAAATGTTTTCGCCTTCGGGTGGGCAATCGGCCTTAACAGTGATGGTGAATTGTTGTCCGAATAAACCGGTAAGCGATGCAAACAATGCAATGTTTAAAAGTATAATTGATTTTTTAAGCATGGGCTAAATTTTTGGTGGCTAAAATATAATAAAATCATTTCATGGCCGGTAAATCAAAAATAACTTTGCCAATAATATTAATTATACATTTCTGAGTTTAGTCTAAAAAGCAAACATTTTGTAGAATAGCTGTCAGACAGTTTAGATTAAAAGCCAGACATATAATACTTTAGCTTCTGCGT
>NBLH01000094.1 GCA_002084525.1 Bacteroidetes bacterium 4572_117
TGTTTCAAAACAAAATCAAACCACTTGTTAATATGGTCAACATACTTTTCCCACTCATTAATATTGCGGTGCAAATAAACAGCCATAACCGTAACACTTTTGTCCTTCAATTTTTCGTTAAAAGTTTTAACAAGTATTGGTGTCATAGTTTTACAGTGGCTACAATCGGGTTCCCAAAACCATAAAATTGTATAATTTGTTTCAAGCTGATGTAGCGAGCTGTATCCATCGAAGCCCGGCATAAATTCATCTTCAAGAATTGTTGCTAAATTATTGATCTTAACTTGTGCAATTGCGGCAGAATCGCCATAATCGGGGTAGTTTTTCTTAAATTCCGTTACTTGTTGGTCAATTAGTCGTTTGGTAAAAGGTTCATTTTTATTTCAGGTGCAATATTACCAATTAATCCGGGTTTCATCCGTACAACTTTTCTTTTTAGTTCTTCAATATACTCCCTGTCGCTCCATTCTGCATCAGGGATATAATATTTTTCGGCAATATGTGCATAAACATTTTCCATGCCCATAATTTCGCCCTTCCCATATTTTTGAAACAAATGCACCAACATGTACCTGAATAATTCCTTGTCGTGCCTACTGCCTTCGATAAGCATATCAACTTGGGTAATTATGGAATCGGGCAATTTAGCGATAATTTTATCAAGGTAATAATCAAGTTTATTTTCGTAAATAGGGCTACGTAATAAGCGGGCATCTTTAAAATCAAAATAATTGAAATATTGGCCCCTGTAATAATAATACTTGGCCTCCCTGCCCTTTACCGATTCCGGGATCTTAATCTCTAAAGTTGCTTTTAAAAATTTTGGGAAAAACAAACCAGGGTTAGCATCAATAATTGATTTTGCTTTTTTATCAACATTAACATTTACCTGTTTTAGCTTTTTATCAATTTCTTTTTGGGCATCGCCTTTTACAGTTTTTCTTTCGTTAGATAATTTTTTTACTACCTCCCTTTGTTTAGCAAGAAACATCTGATAATCGATAAATGTTTGATTTTCAGGGCATCCCACAATTTTCAAATTTTTCAACAAATCTATAGTATCATTAATTACGGTAAATTGCTGTTTTTTGCCTATAATAATATCAAACTTGTTTTTTGATGGCAAGAAAATAAAATACATACCTTCTTTTAACTTATCTTTGCCTTTAAAATAGCCTTCACCCTTACTATTTAGCAGCAAAGTATCATCAGGTATTAACATAGTGGCAAAATGGTGGCCAAGGATAAGCTCTTGGTTCTTCAATTTTGGGATTTTAACTTTTATTTTATATCCCTGTGCAACAGATTGGGTTGCAAAAAATAGCATATATAAAATTGCACCTATAAGTATTTTTTTTATCATTTTTTCAATATTAAGTATTTTATAATTTAAATTTCTAGTAAAGTTATTAACGCAGCAAATATAACAAAAGTGTTATTTAATACATAAAAAAGCAAACCGGATTGTTAGCAGATTTAACAAATTTTATGATTTAATGGCTTTAATTACAAACTGGTGTATTACTTAAAAATAAAATAACGGAAAGTATCTGAATCAATAAGAACGAAGCTATTGTATATAATTACTGATGTTTTGAAGCTAAATTTATATTGTTATAGTGCATATTTGTGTCTTTGGGTTTTAGTGGCATAAAGGTAAAATAGCCACAAAAACACGAAAACACAAAATATCACTAAAAAAAACAAATCAAATCAAATCCTAAAATAGAGTTGGCTATGGTTTAGGTATTCTGTGTTTTTAACATATTTTTTATAATTAGCAGCGGTATTTATGCCGCTGTAAGGGACATTTGATGTTTATTGGCTTTAGCCAAAACTACCATATATTTGTATTCCGCAGCATTACCAGTCTCGTCCTTCAACGGGAAATGCTACGGCTAATTATTATCCCAGAATATTTAATTCAGAGCCTTAGAGTTAAGTAATATACTGTAATTGAGCTACATATAACAGAAACAGATAAACGTATAAACAAATAACCAGCATGTATTTTAATTAGTTACCCACTAAATATGCAGCAGTACCATACAAATATGTATAGCTTGATATGTGCATAATTCAAATGACTAATAACAAATGACTAACAATGACCAATAACTAATTTCTAATTGCCCTTAATAAATCTCACCCTTAGCAGCAAGTAAGGTATTTTTAAGTAAAGAAACAATGGTCATTGGCCCTACCCCACCAGGAACCGGTGTAATATAACTGCATTTTTCAGCTACTTCATCAAATTTAACATCGCCTTTAAGCTTCCAGCCTGATTTTGTTTTATCAGATTTTACACGGGTAGTACCCACATCAATAACCACAGTGCCTTCTTTAACCATATCGCCGGTTAAAAATTCAGGTACGCCTAATGCGGCGATAATAATATCTGCCTGAAGGCACAATTCTTTTAAATTTGCAGTACGGCTGTGACAAACAGTAACAGTGGCATTACCTACATCTGCTTTTTGCGATAAAAGTATGCTTACCGGCCTGCCAACTATATTGCTTCTGCCTAAAACAACACAATGTTTACCGGATATGTCAATATTGTATCGTTTTAATAGTTGCAGTATGCCTGCAGGGGTGGCAGAAACAAATGATGGTAAACCAATCGACATCCTACCAACGTTTACTGGATGAAAACCATCAACATCTTTGTCTGGGTTAATAGCTTCAATTATTTTTTCTTCTGAAATATGTTTTGGCAAGGGTAGTTGAACAATAAACCCATCAATTTGAACATCATTATTTAACTCATCAATTTTTGCAAGCAATTCAGCCTCTATAACATCATCTTCGTACCTGATTAAGCTAGACTCAAAACCGACAAATTCACAAGCTTTAACTTTGTGGGCAACATAAGTTTCGCTACCACCATCGTGCCCCACCAAAATAGCAGCAAGATGAGGGGTTTTGCCACCAGCTTGTTTAATTTTTTTTACTTCCAGTGCTATTTCTTCTTTTATTTCAGCAGATATTTTTTTTCCGTCTATTAATTCCATGGTAATTGGTAATTAGATGATTGGTAACTGGTAATTCGTAATTAGTTGATTGGTAATTAGTAATTGGTCATTCCAATCTGAAATATATTAATACATCAGTATTTAAAAGTCTGATTTTCAGAACTTTACCATTCGATAAGCAACACTCAACATTCAATAAACAACATTCAAAATTCAATGACTAATGACTTAATGACCTAATGGCCAATAACTTAATGACCAATGACTAATGACCAATGACTTAATGACTTAATGACCAAATAAACATTCAATTAGAATGGTTTTTTACCTCCCCCCAAGTTCATCCCGCTCATCATACGTGAAAGGTTTTTACCACCCGACATCATTTTCATCATTTTCCTAGTTTCGTCAAACTGCTTTATTAAACGGTTGATTTCCTGAATATTACGGCCACTCCCATCAGCTATCCTTTTTCTTCGGCTACCATTTAAAACTGAAGGTTTCTCTCTTTCCTCTGGGGTCATTGATTGAATAATTGCCTCGATTTCCCGAAATGCATCATCGTCAATATCCATATTTTTAATTGCTTTACCAACACCAGGAATCATACCTGCCAAATCTTTTAAGTTACCCATTTTCTTAATTTGCTGAATTTGGGACATAAAATCGTTGAAATTGAATTGGTTTTTGGCAATTTTTTTCTGAAGTTTCCTGGCTTCTTCTTGGTCAAATTGTTCTTGTGCTTTTTCAACAAGGGTAACAATATCACCCATGCCCAAAATACGGTCAGCCATCCTTTCGGGATGAAAAACATCAAGGGCATCCATTTTTTCGCCGGTACCTACAAATTTTATAGGTTTGTTTACTACAGTCCTAATCGATAAAGCAGCACCACCCCGTGTATCACCATCTAACTTTGTTAAAACAACGCCATCAAAATCCAGCCTGTCGTTAAATTCCTTAGCAGTATTTACAGCATCCTGACCAGTCATTGAATCGACCACAAATAAGGTTTCATGTGGCGACACAGCTTTTTTTACCTGCTCAATCTCCTTCATCATTTCCTCATCAATAGCCAAACGTCCGGCTGTATCGACAATTACTGTATCATACCCCTGTAATTTGGCATGCTTTACCGCTGCTTTTGCAATGTTTACCGGTTTTTTATTGCCATCCTCGGTATAAACCGGAACATCAATTTGCCCGCCAAGTACTTTCAACTGCTCAATCGCAGCAGGGCGGTATACATCACCCGCAACCAATAATGGCGATTTACCATGTTTGGTCTTTAACAGGTTTGCAAGCTTTCCCGAAAATGTTGTTTTACCAGAACCCTGAAGCCCTGCAATTAATATTACTGATGGGTTACCTTTTGTATTGATTTGTGAAGTTTCAGCTCCCATTAAAGCGGCCAGCTCCTCATGTACCACCTTCACCATCAACTCATTAGGCTTAATGGCATTTAAAACATCAGCGCCCATTGCCTTTTCTTTCACCTTATTGGTAAAATCTTTTGCAATTTTAAAGTTGACATCGGCATCCAATAAAGCACGCCTGACATCTTTTAGGGTTTCAGCAACATTAATTTCGGTAATTCTCCCTTGGCCTTTTAGTAATTTAAACGACCTTTCTAACCTATCCGATAAATTATCAAACATGATTTTTAAGTATTAAATATTTAAGAATTGCAAAATTAAAAAAAAACACTGAAACCGAAAATACATAAACAAAAAAGAAATCAAAATGCTTAGCTGTAATAAATTTCTGAATCTAATTGGTATTACTGCAAACTTAGTGGAAATAAAAAAGTGAATAATAATAATTTTTTTTATATATAAAGAATGGGACAGTAGTTTGAAGTCAGAAGACCGAAGTTTGCTTACTTCCGACTTCGGTCTTCTAGCTACCCACCCTAACAACATTAAAAACAATTTACCTACTAAAATAGTAGTAGAACCATCTAATTTATGTACAAAGAATCGGCACCGATAGTTCCCTCCAATTTTTGAAGATATTCCTTTGATGATACATCAACCAACAAATTTTCCGCTTTTTCAATCCGACCATTAATGTCCATTTCAACAACCAGGGATTTATTTTCAGGAGTATTTACAAAAGTTTTAAGATAGCTAATTTGTTTTTTATAAAATGCAATGTCTTTATCTTGTTTCAACTTTAGCCGCTTTTTATACCAATCACTTTTCATTACATAAGCCCGTTCAAAGAATTTACGTAATTCAGGATGACTAATATCTTTACCCTCATAGTTTCCATGCGCCATAATATGCAGCAATATTTGTAAGGGCGGAATAGCAGCATCAATACTTCCATCTTCAAAGTAAGATAGTGCTACTTTTTTATGGGCCTCAACTATATTATTAATACCATCTACATAATCATCCATTCCCTGAAGTTCAGGTTTAAGCATTTGCTCATTGAATACAGCTAATGGTTCATCGAACAAACGGTTCATACAACGAAAGGCAAAAATTTTGGTAATACGATAACCTAAACGGCTAGCTAAAACTTTTTTGCCTTTATACTCAAAATCATCCAGTTTTTCTAGGCATTTTTTCTTTATCAAATTCTTTGCGTCACGATAGTCATCTTCAAGCCTGGCCCAAATCTCAGGAATAAGTATACTGATATCATGATCGAAACGATTTTTAGAACCTATATAACCAGCCGCAGAACTAAAGCCTTGGTATTCTGTTAAAATATAGGAGAGTAATGCGTTATTTAAGTCAGTAGTGGCAACAAGCATATTAAAAGGCCCTTTGGTTAAAGCTCCTTCAGAGCCTGCTCCCGTTGTTGAGGGAGACTTTCCTGTCAGGCTACAAATAAAATCCATAAAAAGTTCAGGAAGTTCCTGGTAATGAATTGGATTATAAACACTTAGTGGGCGTATCCCAGCTTTTTTATTTGCCGGATTATTACGACGCCCCGGTAATACAGCATTTACCGGATAATACACTGTTTCATCAGCTTTCATTTTTCGATGTAAACGTGTTCCAACATCTGCAATATAACTATCACGGGTTTCTTCTTTGAATTTATTGCGTTCTAAGTATCTTGGGTTCGCAGTAGGTTCACCATCAACAATTCTGGTGTGCGAAGGGGTAACAAAATACGTATCACTTTCACTTTCAACAACTTTTTTTATTAAATCTTTAACAGGTTGTGTATATTCCTCAAAGCTTATGGCATCATCATACAATTCAATTGCATGTTTTTTTGTTAAAGGTTCGTAGTTTGTTAAAAAAGTATTTCCTTGAACAATATCATATTCAGCCTCTTTATCATAACCTCTAATTACGGCTTCGTCCGGACGTTGAAAAAAGTAACTTTCACAATTTGCTGTAAATTTCACGCTTTTATTTGAATAGCTTTTGTCCAGATTTTTAAATTGTGAAGCAGCTAAGGTTATAGATGCAGTAATATCATCTTCCATTTGTACTTTTTGGCTTGGAATAAAGTCTGAACGTAGTTTATGTAGATACCAGTTTCCTTCTTCATTAAAACCTATACGAACATTGCTGGATACAACAGGGTTGTTATTATAACGCAAGGCATGCCCTTTGCGGCCATTAACTATCTCTACCGTAAACTTATTTTTCCAATTACCTGCTTTTTCCTCGTCGGCCCTATACAGGCGTTTTATATAAAGTACAAAGGTTCGAATGTGATCTGGTATACTTTCTACAAACTTATTGTATTCATCACTGCATTTGTCTGAAGGTGTAAGAAGTTTAACAGCAGAACTTAAAGTTCGTTCAGGGCTCAAAAACGACCGAGATGGCTCTGCATCTGGACGAATATTTTTCCACCTATTTGAATAGTCCATATTTATCAACTTATCAGCCTGCTCTGAGTCTTTTTCTATATCCTGAATATAAAATGTACTATACTTAATGGCATTTTGCATTGATTTTGAAATCTCCGATTTTCCACCACCTGATACAGTACTGGGTTTATGACAGAAAACTCCTTCTGCTGCCGTATCAACAATTCTCCATAGGTTCTGGCTTACATGTTTCGCTAGTTTAAATTTATGGCCTGATGGATGGACATAGATTTTTTGTGTACTAAGTTTTAACGAATGCTCTTTGTTTCTGTATTTCCAGCTTATCGAACTTTTTTCAATATCAAAGTTCGCATTCTCAGGGATATAAATTATATCCGGGTATTTTTTATCGACAGCATAGTTTTCATTTTTCACTTCAATTGAATCACCCATAAGCTTTTTAAGCTCTACAAATGAATAATTCTCTTCAAATTTTGATGTAAATATTTCACCATACACTTTATCCATCATATTTACACATGCAAAAGCAATTGCACCACCGGCATGTTCTTCTTCAACCAATCCGTATAAATTGGCCGAAAATCCAATTTGTGTTTTAATTTCTTTTTTTGAATATCCATAGTAGTTATCGGCAATAAGGGTTATAACCATCCCTTTTTCACTACGGCAGGTAAGTTTAAAAGCACCACCTTCATTATACAATTCGTCTTTTTCTTTCCAACACATGCCATCTTTCTGCTGGCGCAAACTTGCATCATCATAATGGGGTAAACCAATATCTTTCTTTTTTAAATTTGCTAAATGAGGAGCCAAAACAACACAACCGGTATGTCCTGTCCAATGATCAACATCAAGTGCTGAATCATTTACAGCAAGGTTTGGGTCGCCGGCATTACCAAATATGGTTTCTACAAAATCAAGGTTACTTACCAAACTACCCGGGGCAAAAAAGCGTATTTCCATACTTTTTTCTTTACTTACACCCTTTATCTCAGGCGAAACAACAGGCCGCATCAATAGGGATACCATTAATTTTGCCTGATTATCCTGATTACTGGTAAAAGGCAAAGTTTTTAAATCATCGGGTGGATTTAATGCAGCATGCAACAAATGTGCAAAAGCAGTTTTAGATACCTCTTTTTTATCTAAGGGAACAGGTAAGCCACCCCGAACAATATGAAAAGTTCCTTTGGTAGTGCGTTTATCTTTAGCTGGGTTGTTTAATATCCCTTGTTTTAATCTATACGAATTTATCAATTCGTTTTTAAAAATATTTCCATCAGGCGGAAGGCTTATTTCACGTGCCAAGCCTTTTTGATTAAGAATAAAAGTATTGCCTGGTATTCGATATGATTTCTCAAATTGGATATCACTGAGATAATCATCCAAAAAGTTCTGGATTCTCAAATCAGCCGGTGAAAGATGGTCAGATAGAAGTCTTGACTTTTCTTTAAAACTCTTTATCAAATCTTCTGTTAGTGATAAAAAACGGGCATTTGAATACTTTGTTTTTGCATCTTCATTATCGTAATATAAAGGTTGCCCTAAAGATGCAAGTTGTAAGTTAATATACTGAATTAAATCTTTTCTGCCTTTTTTATTCGGTTTGGTTTGGTCTGTCATTTTTTTAATATTTTTATATGTTCAAATTAAGTTTACAAAAATAGTCAAATCCCTGCATTTTGTTAACAGAAAATTTAATGACTTTTATCACCCTGATATGCTTCTGGTGTTATTTATGAGATATCGCGTTAATAGTCGTTTGGTCATTAGGTCATTGGTCAAATTAATCATTGTTGTCCACTAGTATCAAGTCATGTATAAGATTTTGGGTTCAAATTAAATTTGCATTTCTTATAATTTAAATAATTGCAGACTTAAAGTATACTTAAAGTTTTAATAAACAAATAATTACCACTGAATAACTCCGTTGAGGGCTAAAAAGCCGTTCACAGATTTTAAATAATTTTTATTCGATTTCGCAGAAAACAAGCGCTGAACAGTTAATTTAATACTGTATGCGGGCTCTATTAGTTGTGTTATCATGCACTGGGCTAGTGCCCTGTGCTGGTGATTACGCCCACTTTGAGGCTAAAAAACAGCAAAAACCTTTTTTGGACTAAGCTCA
>NBLH01000095.1 GCA_002084525.1 Bacteroidetes bacterium 4572_117
CCGTCAACTGCCCGCAGTTCAATATCGTAAGCACTATTTGTGCCAAGATAAGCTACTAAACCACCTTCGCCTTTAATCATCCTTTTGATTTTTTCTTTGGTATAATTCCCACTAAAACACATATTTACTAAATCACCAACCGGCAGTGTCCCACTTCTTTCTGGCGAAAAAGGCCCTTCTCCGTCAAGTCCTTGGTTTACATCTATTACCCTACCTTTTTCATGGGCGCCAACCGTTGTGCCCCCCCCCATATGAACAACAATAAGGTTCATGTCTTCGTATGGCCTCATTACTGATTTTGCATGCGACCGGGCAACAGCTTTTTGGTTTAGCGCATGAAAAATTGATTTGCGCCTAAATGCCGGATGCCCTGACACCCTTGCCAGTGGCGATAATTCATCAACAACAACGGGGTCGGCAATATAGGCCTTGGCATTTTTTAACATTCCTGCAATTTCGTTGGCAATTAAACCACCTAAATTACTTGCATGTTCACCAAGTGGACTATTTATAAGATCGCGGATTAAACTTTCATTAATCTCGTAAATTCCTGATTCAATTGGCTTTACAAGCCCACCTCGACCTACTACTGCTCTAATTAAATCTATTTTTATATCTGCTTTTTTTAATTCCTTAAGAATAATGTTTTTTCTGAAATCAAACTGATCTGCTAAAGTTTCAAACTTTTTTAACTCTTTGTTACTATGTTTGATATTTTTCAGAAAAACTGGGTTTGCATTCTTATATACAGCAATTTTTGTTGTAGTTGAACCTGGGTTAATTGCAAGTATCCTTATGCTTTCCATCATTTCATCCATAAATAAATCTATTAGGGTTATCTTTCAATAATAATATAGGTGATTTTTATGCGCCCAAGGCAGCTAAATAAATACTATTTAGTTTTGATTCTTCACTATCTGAACGCGAAGTAAGAACAATTGGTGACTTTGCGCCAAGTATTACTGCTGCAATCCCTGAGTTTGCAAAAAAACTAAGCGATTTATAAAAAATATTTCCTGCTTCTATATTTGGCATTAATAATAAATCTGCATCACCGGCGACTTTGCTTTGTATGTTTTTATGCTTGGCACTTTCCTCACTAATAGCATTGTCAAGTGCAAGCGGCCCATCTATTATACAATTGCCAATTTGATTCCTTTCTGACATTTTAGCAATAATTGCAGCATCTACACTTGATACCATTGCCTGGCTAACAGTTTCTGCTGCTGAAATTGCGGCAACTTTTGGGTTCAAAATGCCAATTCTGTTTAAAAAATTTACAGAATTGTTAATAATCCCAATTTTTGTTTGCAAATCAGGTGCAATATTCATTGCCACATCTGTTACACCAAGTAGTTTGTGGTATGCTTTTATTTCAAATAATGCAAAATGCGATAAAATATTACCGGTCCTTAATCCCCACTCTTTATTTAAAACACCTTTTAATAAATTTGCAGTAGGAACATTCCCTTTCATAAGTATTTGGGCTGAACCTTGTCCTATTATCCTAATTGATGATTCTACGGCTTCGACTTTATCCTTTTTATCTATGATTTCTATTTTGGATAAATCAAAATCAATTTTTTTAGCAATTTCCGTAATTTTCTGTAAATCACCAACTAATATAGGTTCAATACAATTGTTGTTATAAGCAATTTTAATAGCTTCCAATGCATGTTCATCCTGTGCTACAGCCAGCACCAATTTTTTTTTTTGCTTTTTATTGTCTTGATTAAACAAATCTGCTAGCTTTGTAAACATATATAACCAGTTTTAGTGTTTTACTTTTTTTTTGATAATTTTAAGCCAGACAAGCTGGAAAAGTTTTGACAAGATTTACAATATTAATATGTTACTAAATTCAAATCATGCCAAAAAATACAGAAAAATAAAAACCATGTGCCTAATAACTATACTTTAAATAGTTAGATTTCTAAATTGTTCAAATTACTGGCAATCAGCACAAAAAACATTTGTAAAAGCCTAATCTAGACACATTTCCAGTATATATACCTGACTTTGGCGGCAATTAGTAAGCATAAGCAACTTTTCCATTCTATCTTATAGGAATTCGCTTTTAAAGTTCTTAAAATTCACATAATTTGTCAAGTGGTTTTGATCCTATCCATTAATAATGTTAATGGTGTCATTAGCAATAATATATTCTTCGTTTGTTGGTACTACCATTATTTTAACTTTCGAATTATTTTTGCTAATAATTGCATCTTCACCTCTTAACCCTTTGTTTTTTTCTTCGTCAAGTTCTATACCTAAAAACGACATGTCCTCACTTATGCCTTTTCGTATAGTATCGGCATTTTCGCCAATACCCCCAGTAAACACGAGCATGTCAATTCCGCCCATTGCAGCAGCGTAAGCACCTATATATTTTTTAATTCTGTAACAGTACATATCAAGCCCAAGTTTTGCCCTTTCATTTCCTTCGTCAGATGCCATTTCTATTTCTCGCATATCTGACGAAACACCTGTAATGCCCAACATCCCGCTATGTTTGTTAATCAATGTCCTGGCTGTTTCAATTCCAATTTCTTCTTTTTCCATTAAGAAAAGCAGTGCACCTAAATCTAAATCACCTGTACGGCTTCCCATTATTAAACCTTCAACCGGGGTGAGCCCCATTGAAGTATCAACAGATTTACCTTTATCTATTGCTGTTATTGATGCACCATTTCCTAAATGGCATGCTACAATTTTTTGTTCTTTTATGTTTGTATTTGCTATTTTGCAGGCTTTATCTGCAACAAATCTATAGCTTGTGCCATGAAACCCATACCTTCGCACACCATATTTATTGTATAATGCATATGGTGTTGCGTACATAAATGCCTTTGCAGGCATAGTTTGGTGAAAGGCCGTGTCAAACACTGCTACCTGTGGGATATTTGGTAAAAGCGACTCCATAGCTAAAATGCCTTTCAGGTTGTGTGGGTTGTGCAAGGGTGCCAGTTCGCTCACCCTTTTAATATCTGACTTGACTTCATCATCTATTAAAACGCTTTTAGTGAATTTTTCGCCACCATGTGTTACCCTGTGCCCTGCAGCCTCAATTTCATTAAGTGAATTTATGCAACCATGTTTTTTACTTATCAAAACTCCTAAAACATATTCAATACCTCCTTGATGGTCAAGTATATCACCTTCAAACCTGACTTTTTGCCCATCATTTTTTTCATGTTTTAAAAACGCACCTTTTAAACCTATTTTTTCAACAACCCCTTTTGCCATTACTGAGCTTTCAGACATATTAAAGAGTTGGTATTTTATTGATGAACTTCCACAGTTCAAAACCATTATATTCATGGGTATATATATTAAATTTTTTGTAGTTTTTGCTTATCCCGCTATATAAGGGGGGCATTTTATGTAATTAATTATATTTATTAACAGTTCCTTGTGGCAAGGGTTTGGTTAACTTTGTTTCCGTGAGAATCATAGCTATAAAACCCTAAACAAGTTTTTCTGCCAAGGTGTTGAGCTCTTACCAGTTTTTTAATCGTAGGAGATGGTTTATATTTCATATCCCCAAATTCATTATACAAATTATCCATCCATCTAACTACCCTGTCAAGGCCGATTTTATCTGCCATTTCAAAAGGGCCTAAGGGAAGCCCAAGCCCATTTCTCATTGTTAGGTCAATGTTTTCTTTTGAAGCAACCCCTTCCATCAAAGTATCACAGGCTTCACCTATCAATGAAACAAATAACCTTACACTAATAAGCCCGGGAGATTCGTCAACAGGAATAGGGATTTTACCAATTAGGGTCGTGAATTTTCTGACATTTTCACAAGTTTCTTCTGAAGTAAATAAACCTTTAACTACTTCAACAATGTTTGCACCAGGTGTTGTTGTCGAAAAATGCAAGCTAAGGCACCTGTCTTTGTGAACCAGTTCATTAGCTAATTCCGTAATAACGGTTGTAGTGGAATTTGTTGCGATAAGGGCATGGCGGCCAACATGTTCTTCGATTTTGGTAAAAACACTTTTTCTTATGTCTACACTATATTCTCTTTGTTTTGAAAGAATTGATTCAATAACTAAATCACATTCATGAAAATCACTATAATCAAGTGTGCCTTTTATTCTTGACAAAACAGATCTTTTATCACCGGTGGTCATCCCCCAGTGTTCAATTTTATTATCCAATTCTTCAGTCAACTCCTTAAAGGCATTTTCAATCCCGGCTTGTTCCAACTCAAGAAAAACAACCTCTATCCCTTTAGCTGCAATCATAAGGATTATCCGTTGACCGGTACTTCCTGCACCTACAACACCAATTTTTGCAAATTGCGACTTTGGTTTTTCTTTTTTGCTAAGTGCATAGTCTTCAATTTGTTCAATTATTAATTCTCCCATTTTCCTAAAAATTATTATTTTTTGTTTTGATATTTTAATCATTTATGAAAAGTGCTGAAAAACAGTATTCTATCCATGTTTGATGTTAAATTATAAATGTTCAAGATATTACTTTAGCGTGTTTAATTTGATGTTTTTAAAGCTGCTTTAAAATCCTGCGGCTTGATTAGCCGTGATGGCAATAAGGTTGCTGATGTCACTTACAGAGCAGCCTCGCGACAAATCGTTGATAGGTGCCGCCATACCTTGCAGTATAGGCCCAATTGCTTCTGCTTCTGCCATTCTCTGAACAAGTTTATAAGCAATGTTGCCTGTTTCAAGCGTCGGAAAAACAAGGACGTTTGCTTTTCCGGCTATTTTGCTGCCTGGTGCTTTCTTTTCCCCAATTGCTTCAATTATTGCCGCATCTGCCTGTAACTCCCCATCAATTAGCAAGTCTGGTGCCATCTGTTTTGCAAGTTTTGTTGCTTCAACTACTTTGTCAACCATTTCGTGGTTTGCGCTCCCTTTGGTCGAAAAGCTCAACATTGCTACCTTTGGCTCCATTTGGGCAATGGCCTTTGTTGTTTTTGCCGTAGCAACTGCAATTTCGGCTAGTTCTTTTGCTGTTGGGTTTGGGTGTACTGCGCAATCGGCAAAAACCATCAAGCCGTTATCGCCAAATTCTTTATTTTTTAAAATCATGATAAAAGCACCCGAAACAACGCTTATGCCTGGGGCGGTTTTTACGTATTGAAATGCAGGGCGCAGTACATCGCCGGTTGCATTTCTGGCACCTGCAACTTCACCATCGGCATCACCACTTTTAATCATTAATGTAGCCAAATATAATGGGTCTTCAATTAATTTTGATGCATCTTCTCTTGTTAAACCTTTCTTTTTTCGTATTTCGACCATTAAATCGATATACCTTTCTTTTTTAGCATGGTTTAATGGGTCAATAATTACAGCCTTATTGATATTCCCTAACTCATGTTTATTAGCTAGATTTTTTATTTCGGTAGGGTTTCCTAATAAAATTATTTTAGCCGTGCCTTCCGCAAGAACTTCGTCTGCTGCTTTTAAAGTTCTTTCTTCTGTACCCTCAGGTAGTACTATCCTTTTATTGTCTTTCTTAGCGTTTTCTTTGATTTGTTTTAATAAGTCCATGATTATTAACTTTTTATATTTGGGTTAATTTATTGCAAAAATAATGAAAAACTTTTAATTATTCCCTTTTAATACGGCATAACTTTAGGGCTGCAATATGTTTAGTAACAATTGTTTTATTTGAGATTAACTTTTGTTTTTATTTTTATATATTTACATAAATAAATTAGTAATTTAATAACAAATAACTTAAAACATTACGTATGAATGAATTAACACCTTTTACCAAGCAGGCTTTAAGTATATTGAGAGATCCTTCAACGCTTCAGTGGTATGTAATACCTTTGCTTGCCTTGTCTTTATATATCTATGCCAATGAAATGGAGCGTAAAAATTGGAACCTGGTTTTTGCAGGCCTTGCTTTTTGGGGCATGGATTGGATTAATGAAATTATTAACTCATTAATTTTGCATTTTACTGATTTTGCCCCTTTATGGTGTGCTCCCGGTAAAACAGCTTATTTAATTCTTGTAGGTTTAAATATTGAAATCGCTTTTATGTTTTCAATTGCTGGTATTGTTTGGGCAAAAATGTTACCCAATGACAAAAACCTGAAAATACTTGGCATAAATAACAGGTTGTTTATTGCAATAACAGGGTCTGTTTTTTCAGTTGTTATCGAAATTTTCTTAAATATGGCCGATATGCTTACATGGGATTACAGTTGGTGGAATATTAACGTACCCTGGCTGATAATTATTTTTGGCTATTTAACTTTCTTTATTGTGGCCTTTTGGGTTTACGATATGAAAACAATGAAACAAAAAGTAGTAACAGTTGGTGTTATTTATACTATTGTACTGTTTAGTTTTGTTGTTTTTGGTAGTTTGGGCTGGCTATAAATAACTTAGCATAGCTTCGCTACAAGCAAAAAATAGGAACGGTGATAACACTGATTTGTATAGTTTAAAATATACTAATACTAATTGACATGAAATAAAACACTATAAAGTTTCATTGAAATTGGCAACTGGTCAGTACTATAAAACAACACTAATAAGCTTTTTTGCTTGCTTTTTATGATAATTTTACATGGAAAAAACTTATGCCCCTAGAGAGTAAGATTATTTAGGAAGCACAATCCTAACATATCGGATAAATTAGGAGTATGAGTCCTAAATAACCCTATTAATCAGGATTTTAATTCCTAGAATATCGCATATAATAGGAGTTGGAATCCTGAATTATTATATTAATTTGGAAGTGAAATCCTAAATAATCGCAAAAAATAGGAATTGAAATCCTAAAATATTAGATAAAAAGGGAGATGAAAACCTAAATAATCGTAAAAAATAAGAATAAAAATCCTAAGATATCGGATTGATTGGGAAAATTAATCCAAAAATATTAGATAATTTAGGATAATAGTATTATATTTGTAAATACTAACAAAGTAAAACTATGGAATACAGGTTTTTATATGAAAGTTTAGAGAAACACCTTAAACACAAAAATTATACAATAATAACGGGTGCTAGGCAGGTAGGGAAAACTTCTTTACTAAAACAGTTATATGCTTATCTGCAAAGTAAAAATGAAGAAGTTGCCTTTTTAAATTTAGAGAGCACAGACTTGTTAAGCTCTTTAAACACTGAAGTAACAACTGTATTTAACCATGTTAAAACTACCCCAAAAAAAATTATTGATGGAAAAACAGAAAACAGGATATACTTTTTAATTGATGAAATACAATATTTAGATGACCCCACGAATTTTTTAAAATATTTATATGATGAATATGAATATAATGTGAAAATTGTGGCAACAGGGAGTAGTGCTTTCTATATTGACACAAAATTTAAAGACTCATTAGCCGGAAGAAAACGGATTTTCCAGCTTTATCCTTTATCTTTTAACGAGTTTCTGGTTTTTAAACGGCAAGAAAAGATAAATGATGAAATAGCTTATATGGTTTCTGAACCATCATATATATCAGAATATGAGAGGAGTACGTATTCGCTTTTTATGGAGTATTTAACTTATGGGGGTTACCCGGCAGTGATTTTGGAAGATGATGTAGAAGAAAAGAAGTGGTTATTAAATGAATTGAAAAACTCGTACCTAAGAATGGATATTATAGAATCGGGTGTTGAAAAAGAAATTAAGTTTACTATGATGGTACGGCTTCTGGCAGACCAAACCGGAAGCCTTGTTAACAAAAATGAATTGGGCAATACCTTGGGCTTGGATAACAAAACAGTAGAACGTTATGTGTATATTCTTGAGAAATGTTTCCATATAGATTTATTAAAGCCATTTTATAGAAATATAAGAAAAGAACTTACAAAAATGCCTAAAGTTTATTTTAACGATTTAGGCTTAAGAAATGCTATTATGGGTAGGTTCGAAAACCCAATAAATAGGATGGATAAGGGGGAACTTTTAGAAAATTTTATATATAACCAGTTACGTATTAAGCACGATGCAACTAATATAAAGTATTGGCGAACAACAAATAGGAATGAGGTTGATTTTGTGATTGAAAATAGTTTTAATTCAGGTTATGCTTTAGGAGTGAAATGGAATTGTAGCCAATATAAAGTTAATAAGTATAAAAAATTTGAAACTACCTATCCTAACTTTCCATTAAGCTGCATTGATTCTAGCAATACAGAAATATTAACTTATTAAAAAACTAATATTAGTTTTTTTTGATTTTTTATGCAGATTGTCGACATGGATTATATGTGTGGCAGGGGATTTTTTTTTCAAATATTTTTTAATATAATCGAACGAACTATTTGATATAAGCGTATCGTTATTTGGCATTTTGTTGTAAATAAAGCTGTGCAAATTAATATTATTTTGCAAACAAAGCTCAATACTCATAAGCGAGTGGTTTATACTCCCTAATTTTGATGAACCAACAAGGATTAATGGCAATCCATTGTCCTTTATGTAATTAATTGTCAGGTAATTGTCTATTATAGGAACCAT
>NBLH01000096.1 GCA_002084525.1 Bacteroidetes bacterium 4572_117
CACTTGATAGGCTGCTGAAAAAATTAATTTTATTATCGCTACGCTAGTTTGTTTATATGTTTTTAAAGCCCACAAAGTTAAAATATTAGGGTTTAACAAACAAAAAAACAAATATCGGCTTTTTTTTAAATTATTCATAATATATTTGTGTTGTAATATGTAATACAAAAAAATAAACGGATGAAACATCCATGATTAACTTTAGACATTTACGAGAATGATTATATAAGTGTAATTAGCTCTGGGTGTATAAGTTGTGGAATGTGGATGTTCCATACGACTATTAAAAATAATTAAATATAAACGGATGAAAACTAATAGACGAAATTTTGTAAAAATAGTTAGCCTTGCTGCTTTTGGTGGGATGGTTGCAACAAATTCTTTTGGGCAGGTTCCTGTAATAAATAACGGGTCGAAAAAACTAAAGTTACGTTTTAGGCCTTACAACCTTGAATTGACCCACGTTTTTACCGTTGCCAGTTTTTCACGAAAAACCACACCTATTGTACTAACTGAGCTTGAGTACGATGGTGTTATTGGCTATGGAGAAGCATCAATGCCCCCATATCTTGGCGAATCGCAGGAATCTGTAATGAAATTTTTGAACAAAGTAAACCTTGGGCAATTTAGCGACCCATTTTTAATGGATGATATTTTAGCATATGTTGAATCTGTAGATAAAGAAAACAGGGCGGCTAAAGCCTGTATAGATATTGCACTTCATGATTTGGTTGGAAAGATTCTTGGCAAACCCTTGCACAAAATTTGGGGCTTAAATCCTGCCAACACACCAATGACATCATATACCATTGGTATTGACAAAGCTGATGTTGTAAAAGAGAAAACAGAAGAGGCCAGCCGTTTTAAAGTACTGAAGGTAAAATTAGGGAAAGGTAATGACAAAGAAATGATCGAAACAGTGCGTTCGGTAACAGATGTGCCACTGTATGTGGATGTTAACCAGGGATGGAAAGACAAAAAAAAGGCACTTGACTTAATACACTGGCTTAAAGAAAAAGGATAGGTTGCATGACCGAAACTTCGTGTGCTGTTTCAGCTGCCGCACAGCTATCGCCATTGGTAGATTGGGCAGATTTGGACGGCAACCTGTTGATTGATAATGATGTATATGAAGGAATGAAAGTTGTAGACGGAAAAGTTACACTGAATGATTTACCGGGCATCGGTATTAAAAAATTGTAAGTAACCAGAACAGGTAGGTTAGAGTGGGGTGTAAAAAAGTATAGATATACATTTTTTCTCATCGTTAAAATTGATAGAATTAGCTAATTTTGAGAGGGTTAAGATTGAAGCTGGAAGACCGAAGCCAGAAGTAAGCAAACTTCGGTCTTCTGACTTTTTTGACCATCCCTAAAGTGTTTTTTATTTGGGCACGATCTTTATTTCGGAATAAAGTATTAAAAAGCGTAGTTACCTTTTGGGTAGCAACGCTTTTTTAATAGGTATCAAAAAAACAGCATTAAAAGAGACAATAACTTTGTGTTTTTACAGATCTTTTAAAGTAATTTTGTGTTTGTTGAAACAATAAATAAAAATACCTTTGTATTGTCGCACATAAAAATTGAAACAGTTGATGAACTAAGGAGTTGTTCCGAAATTACTTGACTCTTTCAACTTGCTCTTTTGCTTTTTATCTTCTTTGAAAAACGCTTCAAATAAATAGCCTGCTATTATTAGTTTTTTCAAATTGCTAAAAAACAAAACACCTTCGTTTAAAACTGTCAATTTATTCCATCACAACCCCTAAGGGCTAATTTAACTGATTTAAAAAACTATGGATACTTTTTGTTTTGCATTTCGGGTAAAGGGAAAATTACCACGGGTAATATTGAAGTTGAACTGAAAGCAAATTCCGTAATTAATTTTATTGCAAATTCTAAAATCGTGATAAACAATGAAGAATATACAATTGATGCTATTTTAATAAAATACGGTTCTAATGTAAAAGAGATTTTATCTGCACATTCATTAAGGGTATTTTGCCCTGTAACGGGTGCAACTAAAATTACAATAGAAAAAACATTATTTTCAGAACTGTTATTTTACATAAAAAAAATAGAAAGAGAACTTGAAACTAATGATGGAAAACCTGATGAAATTGTCATGCTAAACTTAATTATGCTTGTAAAAGAGTTAAGCCGAGCTGTAAATCTCGAAAATACCATTAGCAAAATACCAAACAAAACAATATTGAATTTTATTAACTGTATTAACGCCACACTGAATGCATGGAACAGATAATGGGGGCCGTTAAATCTGCGTTTTACGTATTTTTATTTTTGTTTGTTGTGGGAGCTATGCTATCAGATACTGAAAATAGATTAAAATTAGGCTTTTGGGAAACTGTATGATGCTGAATATTAGATTAATTTAGCAATTCAATAATATAACCATTTAAAGTCTATTTCAGTTTTTCCATTCAACAGATTCCATTAAATGGATAATATCTTTTTTTATAAATTTGAATACAGGGGCAAGCGAATCTTTATTTGGGTAAACATTAAAATACAATGCACCCCGCAAAAAATGTTTTGAGCTGTCGGTTACAAAAAACTGGTATGGCGATGCAGCATTCCCTTTTATTTCGTATAAAACACCATAAATGTTTTCGTCGGGTTTAATAAATGCCTGTTCGTTTATTGCATCGGCCTTAATTGTGTGTTTGTAAACCAACGATCTGCTTTCCTCCACGTATTCATTTAAGTTGCCAGTTAAGTTTTTGTAACTCAAGTGTATAGTGCCTTTCATTTTAGGAAAATTAATATTGTACCACCAAGCTTCGGCCAATGAAGAAGAATCTGGTAAGATAACAGAATACACAGGTGTTTCAAACTTGTACGGTGCGTTGCTTTCAAAGTTTTTATATTCTCTTTCAGGAAAAGTTATCCTGAAATACCCCCTTGGTTTTGGTGTATAATTTTCAGTGCAAGCTGTAAAAAAAAAGGGGATTACCAACAAAAACAGCAGGTTTGTTTTTAAATATCGGGTTCTATACTTTAAATGGTTAAACTGTTTAATGGTTAAATTGTCCATAAGGTTGATATTCAATAATATATAGTTTTTTTTAAATCTAATTTTAACCGGTTTCCAGTATATAATTATTTACTTTGTTATATTATTTATGGTTCTGCTACCAACAATTACCCACTAATTTTGCAGTGATATCATTCATTATTCATTATAAATTAATCATTATTCATTCTCAAGACTTACTTCTATTTGTTTAATTCGTCGTATATCTGATAAAATTATTTTAAATACAAAATTTTTGTATTTAATTGCAGAACCTGTTTCCGGAATTTCGCCTTCCATTTCTAATATTAACCCGGCAAGGGTATCGGCATCACCTTTAACATCATCGATTACATCATCACTAATATCAAGTATTTTGAAAAAATCGTTTAAAAGGGTCTTTCCTTCAAAAATATAGTTATTATCATCAATTTTTTTATAAAATAAGTCAGCTTCATCAAATTCATCGGCAATTTCACCTACAATTTCTTCCAAAACATCTTCTAATGTAACAATTCCACTTGTACCACCGTATTCATCAATAACAACAGCCATGTGTATTTTTTTTGATTGGAAGTCGAGCAACAAATCGTTAATTTTTTTTGATTCAGGTACAAAATACGGAGGCCTGAGCAGCGATTGCCAATGAAACTTATTTTTGTGATAGTGTGGCAATAAGTCTTTTATGTACAAAACCCCTTTAATATTATCAAAAGTTTCGGAAAATACAGGGATTCGTGAGTAGTTGTGTTTTTTTATTTTATCAATCAAGTCAGTAAAAGATATCGAAATATCAAAAGAAATAATGTCTACCCTGGGCTTCATTATTTCACTGGCATCAATGGTACCGTAGCTTACAATACCTTCAAGTATTTTTTTGTTTTCTTTTACTTCATTTTCAGCAAGGTCAATAGCATCTGAAAGGTCATCTAACGAAATTTCAGGCTTTCTTTTTACCAGTCGTTTATTAACAACAGATGTGGAATTTACAAGTACAAAACTTAGGGGCTTAAAAAAAATAGATAATAATCCTAAAGGGATAGACATCAACAATGAAAAAGTTTCTGAATATTTTGATGCATACACCTTTGGGATAATCTCGCCAAACAATAGTAATAAAAATGTAACAATAATTATATTAAACAAAAACGATACCCATGCAGGAGTGTCGTTAAAGTCTATTAGTGAGTTAGTTAGGTGGGTTGAAAGGATGATAATACCTACATTTACAAAATTATTTGTAATAAGTATTGTTGCCAGCAAATGTTCAGGTTTTTTTAGCAGTTTTAGCAGCTGAATGCTTTTTTTTGTGTTTTTGGCTTTTAGGTTGTCAATATTGGCCGGCGATAATGAAAAAAAAGCAACTTCTGAACCTGAAACCAAGGCAGAGCTCAATAATAATAATAAAATAATTGTAAGGCCGATGAAGCTGGCCATATCCGGAGCCTTGAATATTATGTTGTTAATAATACTAATATCCAATAAAATCGGAAGTGTTTCCAAAATGAATTTAACTTAGTCCAACAAAAAACAGAGGCTAATAAAATTATCTTTAGCTTGCATTGTGCAAAATAAGTTTATTTTTTTATAATAGCCATATTTTTATAAACAAATTACCTCGATAAATTACAAGAATACAGTTTTTTTATGCAATTTAGTGTTTTTGTGATTTCAAGGCACTTTTTATTAGTACAAAAACACTGAAACAAACTTAAAAAATAAAATATTTGCTAAATGGGCATATTTAATAATTTTTTTCAGCTTAATAAGAAAACAAAATTTCATTTTTCAGATGAACCCCCAATATTTTTTGGCCGTTATTCTGACTCTAATAAAACAAAACTTCAGTATGAACATTGGAATAAATCACTTAATTATTATAAGGATAAAAAGTACTTGGAAGCTTATTGGCATTTTTTTAAATATCTTGAAGATAAAACCATTAAAAATGTGTTATTTAATCGTGAAAACAACAAGATAAACTTCAAAATTTTTCAGGGTTCAAAAGTTGTTAGTGGTTTGCTTAACTTTCAGGAAATTTATGCTGAAGCAGAGGTCGTTAGTTTTGATGAGATAAACGAAGCTGTTATGCTGAAATTATTGCATGAAAATAACAGCCTGAATTACAGTAAGTTTGTTATAAAAAACAATGTGTATAGCATAAAGTATTTTTCGCAATTAGAAGATGTAAACCCCCAAAGCCTTTATTTTGCTTTAAAAGAACTTGCCACAAAAGCAGATATGTTCGATGATGTTTTAACTGAAAAGTTTAATTGTGTGCACCCAATAAATATGGAACATGTTTTAGAGCTGCCTATTGAAGAAAAAAAGGTAAAACTCAAATATTTTAGGATTTGGATAGAAGAAACAATCCGAAAAATTGAAAAAACAGATACAAAACAAAAAGCCGATATAATTTCATATACCTTGCTGAATTTTCTGTTTAAAACACATTATCTTTTAGCACCCGAAGGGACTTTACTGGATAATATCCGAAATCTTCAAAAATCTTTTTTTGCAAAAGATGGATTTAACCAAAAAGAAAAAAACAGGTTTTTGTTAGAAGGTGTAAAAGGAATAAATAAAAAAACGGATGCTGAAATCATGAAATCGCTGTATAAAGTAGAATTTACTTTTGCTGAACACCCTTTGACAAATATTGATATAGTAAATGGTTTTTTTGCAGATGAGTTAGATAAAGTGCAGGCATGTATCAACAACAATGAAATTGACGATGCGCTTGAAATTTGCAGGTACATACTGGTTTATTCTGCATTTACCTTTAGATTACCAGCAGTTGCAAGTAATTTAGTACAAATTATTTGGCAGGTTTTTTATCCTGTTTATTTTAAAGAACTTGGGTTTGTCGATGAATATTTTATTAACAATACCGGCGAACTTAATATCGAATTAATCAAGGCAAAAATTGAGAAAAATATAATTAATGCAAAAAAACAACATACAAACCTTAAATTTAACACCCAAAATATTGAATTTAGCGATAAACTAACATTTGTGATTAGTTTTTATAAAGAATTTCGCAACTTGGCCCTTGAAAGCAACAAATAAATTTGTGATAATACCATGAGCAAATTACAAGAGAGTTTTAAAAATACAATTATCAGGATAGCCGGCCCATGGGGGAGGGGTACAGGTTTTTACTTGTCTGATTATAAGCTTATTGTTACCAATTTGCATATAACCGGTAAGGCAAAACAAATGGTTATAAGCGGGGCTTATTTCCCAAAAACAATTACCCGCCTGTTATATTCGGACCCAATACACGATTTAGCTTTTATTGCTGCACCCGAAAGTGTGTTGCTTACAGGGTTAATACTCGCTAATACCGATTCCTTAATTGTGGGCGATAAAATAACTACAATTGGTCATTCGCATGGTTCAAATTTTAATGCAAGAAAAAACACTGTTACAAAAATACAACGAAGCAAAACGGGGCAAGAATTAATTTATATTGATGCCAAAACCAACAATGAAAATTTCGGGGGAGCTTTGGTTAACGAAAATAATGAACTTGTGGGCATAAATTGTTTTGCTGACGACAAAAACGGAGGTATTGCCCTGCCTGTCTCTTATATTAAGCAAGCCCTTGATGAGTATTCAGGGATTTATGGCCAATTTGCATTCCGTTGCCCTTCGTGCTCAAACATTATTACCGAAATAAATACCGAAGCTTATACTTGCCCAAAATGTGGTGGGCTTATACCTAAAGAAGATGTTGACGGCAAAAGATATATGCCATCAGCAATTGGTGAAAAAATTGAAGAAATTATCAGGAAATTAAATTATGAAGTAGAAATATCAAGAGTAGGGCAAAACCTTTGGGAAATTGAAGAAGGCAGTGCTTTGATACGTATTGTACACGATGTTAAAAACAAATATGTTATTGCCAATACCATTTTGTGTAAACTTCCCCACGAAAATAATGGAAGCATATATGAGTATTTGCTAAAAGAAAACAATTACCTTAAAAGCTTGTCGTTCAGTATTATACAACAAAACATTATCCTTTCGTTATCATATATTTACGAAAATGATTTGCATGTACATACAGCCACAAGTTTATTTAAAACTTTATTCGACAAAGCCGATGACTACGATGATATTTTAATTGAAATGGGTGCTTTGCCATTATTTGATGAGGATTAAGTTTTTAGGTAGCATAAATGAAATTGCTGTTGCAATAATTTTCAAAATCTATTATTATTTGTTGAAATAGGTAAAACTTAGCAAATTAATTTTGTGATTCTATGATTCTAATTTCCTTAACCCTTAGCTGCAGGCTTGTCCTGCCCATATATTCGTTTTCTTCAATAGAATAGCATATATCAAAGTTTTTCTTTTGTTTTATTGATGGCAGGTATTCTTCGGCCAGGTTAAATGCTATACCACGAATACGAATATTGCCCCCATCTTTTATATCCAGGCTCAAATGTGTTGCTTCCTGCCCAACTGCTTTGCTGTATCCAGCATCTTTAACATTTTCAGTAATATAAACAGGCGACATATTTTCAGGGCCAAAAGGGGCAAATTGTTTAATTATCCTATAAAATTTAGCTGTGATATCTTTAAAATTTAAGCCTGCATCAATTTTTACTTTGGGGGTTAACTGGTCAGGGGTTATTGTACGTGCCACCTCACTTTCAAATTTTGCCCTAAACTTTTCAATATTCTCAACTTTTAAGCTAAGCCCGGCAGCATGTTTATGCCCACCAAAACTTTCAAGCAAATCGCTACAAGCTTCAATTGCATTGTACAAATTAAACCCGGCCACAGATCTTGCTGAACCAGAGGCCACCCCATTCGACTTTGTAAGTATTACGGTTGGTTTGTAAAAATTTTCAATTACTCTTGAAGCAACAATCCCAACAACACCTTTATGCCAATTTTCGTTATACAAAACAGTCGATTTGCTATTAATTAATTCATCGTTTTCTTTAATTTCAATAATAGCTTCATGGGTGATATTCCTATCAAAATCTTGTCTGGTTTCGTTGTATTCATTAATTTTTCTGCTCATCTGCCAGGCATATTCTTTATTTTCGGCAATTAAAAGTTCAACTGCGCTCCGTCCGGATTCTATCCTGCCTGCTGCATTAATTTTAGGCCCTATCCTAAACACACAGTCAGAAATGGTTATTTCCTTATTTTTAAGTTGCGAAATCTCAATTATAGGTTTAAGCCCAAGCCTGGGTGATTTGTTCAGCCTTTTTAAACCATAAAAAGCCAACACCCTATTTTCGCCGGTTATGGGCACAATATCAGAAGCAATGCTTAAGGCAACCAAATCAAGAAATGAGAATAAATGCTCGTTGCTTAAATTGTTTTTTTGGCTAAGTGCCTGTAATAATTTAAAACCCACGCCACAACCCGAAAGCTCTTTGTAAGGATATTGGCAATCGCTTTGTTTAGGATCAAGTACAGCTACGGCATCGGGTATTTCTTCTGATGGTGTATGATGGTCGCATATCACAAAATCAACAGATTTTTCGTTGGCAAATTTAATTTTTTCGTTGGCCTTAATTCCACAATCAAGTGCAATAACCAAATCAAAATTGTTATCAGCAGCAAATTCAACCCCTTTATACGAAATCCCATAACCCTCTGTGTATCTGTCTGGTATGTAATAATCTATATTTTTATGGATTTCCTTTAAAAAAAGATAAACCAATGCTACAGAAGTTGTACCGTCTACATCATAATCGCCATAAACTAGGATCTTTTCATTATTATCAATAGCTTTGTTCAGCCTAGCAATTGCTTTATCCATATCTTTCATCAGATAAGGATCATGTAAATGGCTTAATTCTGGCCTAAAAAATGTTTTTGCCTCGCTAAAGGATTCAATTCCCCTTTGAACAAGCATATTTGCAATAATTTTGCTAACATTTAATTCCTTAGAAAGATTTTCAACCTTATCAGTATTACCATCTTGTTTAAATACCCATTTCGATTCCATATTGCCAATTTAAAAGTAAACTGAGCGAATTTAGCAATTAAATTGATGAAAATAAAATAATAAAAATACCGATTGTTTTTGCAGGGAAATAACCTTACATCACACCTATGTGATTATACTTTAAATTGTTGAATTGCTAAATTGTTCTAGGTTGACATTCAACAACAAACAGCTTTTAAAAGGCTAATTTTTAGTTTTAGACCAGACTCATCAATTTTAGGTTTTTTTTGTGTCTTTGAGCTTAGGTTGACATTCAACAACAAACAGCTTTTAAAAGGCTAATTTTTAGTTTTAGACCAGACTCATCAATTTTAGGTTTTTTTTGTGTCTTTGAGCTTTAGTGGCAAAATGCAAAAATCGCTACAAAAACACAAAAGGACAAAAATCCCACTAAGAGAATCAATGCTAATCAAATCATAAATAGAGTCGCAATTCGCTGATATTAAATCATATACAACTAAATGCGTTTTGTGAGCAACCAAATTGTATGACATTATAAGCTGT
>NBLH01000097.1 GCA_002084525.1 Bacteroidetes bacterium 4572_117
GGTTCAGGCACATTATTGATTGAAGCCGCCACTTTTGCCTTAAACATACCACCAAATTTGAACAGGATAGAATTTGCATTTATGAACTGGCCAGATTTTAATCGCAAACTTTGGGCTGGGATTATCGACAGGGCTAAAGCCTCAATTAAAAAACCGGAAGATTTAAAAATTAAGATAATCGGATCAGATATTGATATAAGTAAAATTGAAATCACACAACGCAACATTAGTAGGGCAGGGGTCGGGAATATGATAAAACTCAGGAGCAAAAGTTTTGACCAGTTTATTGTACCTGCAAAAAAAGGCCATGTTGTATTTAACCCTCCTTATGGTGAAAGGTTAAAAGTTGATCAAATTGACCAGTTTTACGAAGAAATTGGCAATCAGTTAAAAAATAGATGGACCGGGTTTCAAGCATGGATATTTAGTGCTAACCTTGAGGCAATTAAAAAAATAGGTTTAAAACCCTCAAAAAAAATAAAATTGTTAAACGGAAAATTAGATTGTAGGTTTTTAAACTTCCAGTTATTTGATGGTAGCAGGAATGATTATTTGAAAAAAGAGTGATGAATTGTGCTTTTTTATGAATTTACGCTTATATCTTTAATCTTGAATATAATAGTTTTAATTATTTTTATATATTTGTAGTAATATCTGAGAAAGGTGTGTTTACGTTCAATATACTTTATAAAATCAAATGCATATGGAGTTTGATGTTGAAGGATGGTATAAAAAGGTAAATCAGGGTGATGTTGTTTTGAGTCATGCTGGATCCATTTCAACAAAAGCAATAACTATGATACTTGATGATATAGAGCAAGCATTATTTGAAAGAAGCGAAAAATCAAAACTAAAAAAAAAGATATACAATGTTGTAGTTGAAGCTTTACAAAATTTGTATCACCATACTGATAATGCTTCGAAAAAAGTAATTGATGTATTTGGTGAAAAATTTGCTACTTTTGTATTAAAGAAGGAATCGGAGAATACTTATGTTTTTTATAGTGGAAATTTTATATATGAAAAAAACATAAAACTTTTAAGAGACAGGATAAATCAAATTAATTATTTGACTGTTGAAGAATTAAAAATATTATATAAATTGATATTAAACAATAATGAGTTCTCTGATAAAGGTGGAGGAGGATTAGGACTGGTTGACATAGCAAAAAGAACAGGATGTAAATTTGAATACTCATTTAATAGCTATACTGAAAATTGTTATTTTTTTTGTTTGAAAGTAACAATAAGTGTATAGCAGTTAATTTTACTTAATATATGGAAAATTTATCACTACAAGGCTCACCAAAAACCCCAACAGTTAAAATGGATACAGAAAAAGGGGTGATTGAAATAAAGGGAAGATCAATTCCTGAAAATTCCATTGATTTTTATCGTCCAATAGTCGAGTGGTTAGATGGTTATGCACAATCGCCGGCTGAAATTACTGAAGTTAATATACAACTTGAGTATTTTAATACAAGTTCATCGAAGTGCATTCTTGATGTTTTTAAGAAATTGGAAACAGTTTATAAAAAAAATGGTGAAAAAGGGGTTTCTATAAATTGGTTTTATGAAGAGGATGATGAGGATATGCTTGAAGCAGGCGAAGATTATCAATCAATCTTGAAAATCCCATTTAAAATGGTTGAACTTGAAGAATAAGTTCTATTATCTTAGTTTATTTGCTATTGAATTATCCTTAACGAATTTACTAAAATATTGGTTAAGGTTTAATAGTTTTGCCAGTATCCGATAGTATAGTAAAATGTATAATAATAAGCTGATTATCCAAATAACAATAACGTTAACTGATATGGTTTTGTAATAAGTGCCAAAAACATTTTTATTGGGGGCATAAAAGTGGGCTTTAATGAATTTATTGTCAGGATTAAAGAAAATAGGATCAACTTTTTGATATAAATTTTCGTTATATTCAATAAAGTGTGCTAAGTCATCTGAATTCTTCACAAATTCAGTTAAACGTTTATTGTGGTTTTCCCTTTTTAATTTTTTGAAATTCTCTTTGCCTGACGCGCTACTTTCAAGATCAATAATTAGCCTGTCTTTTTGGTTATTTGCGTAATTATAACGCAAAGTATAGTAAGCTTTTAATTGTGAAAAATAATTTTTAACTGAGTCAACAATTACATTATTGATATTATTAATGTTTATATCGTTAATGTTAAGCTTGTATTTTATATTAGTATTCTTTAGTTGTTCCTTACCTATTTCATTCCTTATCAGGTTCAGGTCACTAGTAAGTGATACGTGTTTTGTAGAATCATTTTTATAAATTTCGTATTGGGTGATTTTGTTTTCAAGTGTTTTTAACCAATAATTTTTCTTATAATTAGAAATACTTTTTTCTTTCTCAAAAGCATAAAACTGTTTTTCAAAAGCATTGTTTTTAAATTGATAAACCGCCAAAGCTTCATAAGCCCACCTTGAAATCATCATCTCGCCGTATAACGGTATACTATTCGGTGAAGAAATTGATGGGTTTAATTTATCGAATTTAACAATAATACCACTTAATATAATTTGTGGGATTATTAAAAAAGGAATAACAATGTAGATAGTAACCGTTGTTTTAAAACCATCAGAGATATTAAGGCCCATTAACGATGCCGAAACCCATGTGCTGAACAATACTGTCCAATATTGCAAAAACATCCCATTTATTCCCATAATTGAATTCCCGATAAGGACATATACAGTTGATTGAAATGCGGCAATAACAATAATAACTGTTACTTTAGAAAGCAGATAACTAGACCTGCTCAAATTTAAGAATTTTTCCCTTTTCAGGATCAGTCTATCCTTAATTATTTCTTGGGCGCTCAACGATAAACCTATAAAAAGTGCTATAATTACCGACATGAAAATGTAAACCGGTAAATTTGTATTGTCGCTTAAAGAATAACCAAATTTATTACTAGGGTCAATATTGTAATATCGTGTTATGTACGATAATATTAAAGCCAAAACAGGAGCTTCAAATAGGTTTACAAAAAGATATTGCTTGTTGGCCAGTTTAGTAAGTACATCTCTTTTTATGTATACTAGTATTTGTTTTAGTTTGCTTGGGATTTTAAAGGATACTTCGGGTAATTTTTTTACAAAAAACGATTTCCTGTGTATTTTTTTTACATAGTTTTTATAATAGTCATGCCATTCTGCCGGATTTGTTTTTCGTGTTTGCGTTAGGCTACCATATTCATCAACAACTTGTTCTTCAACAATATTAAATATTTGCTCAGGGTTTACATTTCCACATACTGAGCATTCATTTTCGTTCCAGTTGGCATGCCTGATACATGATTTAAAATAGCTAATTGATTCAATTGGGTTTCCATTGTAGATAAGGTAGCCACCTTGGTCTAGAACTACAAGGCGGTCAAAACGTTTAATAATATCTGATGAGGGCTGGTGGATTACCACAAAAACCAATTTGCCTTTTAGGGCAAGTTCTTTTAATAAATCCATAATGTTTTCCGAATCTCTTGAGGATAAGCCTGAAGTTGGTTCATCAAGGAACAAAACAGTAGGTTCCCTAACCAATTCTAGTGCAATATTAAGCCTTTTTCGCTGCCCACCGCTTATTTTTTTATCTAATGGAGAACCAACTTTCATATCCCTGACACTATACAGGCCAAGACTTTTCAGCATTTTTAATACTTTTGTAAGTATCTGGAACTCAGAATAATTGCCAAAACTAAGTTTTGCGCTATAATATAAGTTTTGATAAACGCTTAATTCTTCAATAATCATATCATCTTGGCTAACATAGCCAATAATACCTTCAATTTTGCATCTTTCTTTATGTATATTAATGCCGTTGATTAGTACTTCGCCATCTGTTGGTTTGTAACTGCCATTTAATACGTTTAAAAGGGTTGACTTACCTGAACCGCTAGCACCCATAACACCAACAAGGTTGCCAGATTTTATTATAAAATTCATCGGGTGAAGCCCCGTTACGCCATTCTTAAACTTATAGTGCAGGTTATGAACCTCAAAAGCAATCTGGGCTTTCGATTTATCAATATTATATGCATTTACTATATCGCTAAAATAAATTGGTTTAATTCTTGCATTTTTTATTGATGATCCTTGAGATAGTGTGTGGATTTTGCCCTGGACAAGTAGTTGGTTGTTGATGTAGAGTTCATTTTCGCCACTAAACCGCAAAAAATAGATGTTTGCTGATGGTATTGTACAAATTAGTATTTGTCCTGAAAATGATTCTAAATGCATATGCCTACATTGCCCACTTTTAAAATCAAGTTTTGAATTTATAATAAGTATACGGTCAGAATTTTGCTGAACGCCATCTTCCTCCAAAACAAAATTTTTGAGCTGTTCATAATCGGCTTGTGCTACATGGAATGTTGAAGCAACAGTGGAAACAAATTCAAACTCCTGGTTTGTTATATCTTTTTCAGAATTAATGAATTCTAACAAACGAATTACGACAACAAGTTTCTGTTTTTGTGTAAGTTCTTTGTTTATTTGGGTGCAAATCATTAAAACTTTAACAGAACTGGCCGAAGTATGCTTTTTGATTCTGTTTTTTAGTTTATGTTTTTGTTGATGAATTGCGTAAAAGTAGTCAAATTCATTAAGGTATTCATCAACTAGCTGTTTATTAAGTTGTTGTTTAAGGAATGATTCAACAATAGGACGACGGTCGGTTGTGTTACTTTTTGGATTTGCAATAATAGCAAACAGCTGCATTAAAGCTTTTAAAATCTTTTCGCTCATTTATTAAACAACACTTAATTGATAACCTTTATTAAAAGATTAGCTAAAATAACAAAATAACCAAATAAAAAAAAGTATTGTAGAAACAATTTTTTTTTTGAAATGCAATTATGTTGTTTCGTGAAATGATTTCGGGGAAATAATGGAATTTTATCGTTTAAAGCCGATTAATAGTATTGCAAAACCAGATTCTTTCGCTTTCGGGTCAAGTTGGGCCTCTATAATGCATTCCATGGTTGAAATAAATTTGAAATCCCAAAAAGGGGCATTTTTATAGTTTTTATTTGAAAAAAGCTCGTTCCTATCTCTATCATACACCGAAAAAATAAGGTTGCCATTTGTAATGCCGCTACTAGCTGCAATGCGATATGTATTATTACCATAAAAAGTAGCCCTGAATTCAGCTATTTCATCACCGTTTAGCAACGAAATGTATTGTTGCCCATCAGAAATGTAATCAGTAGTTAAATTTAATGAACAAAACTTAATTAATGTATCGGCTTGTCCGGCAGCATTAAATTTAACACTAAACAAAATTAGGATAGTTATAAAATAGTAGCTAAATTTCTTCATTTTATTAATTTAAAAAAGTCAGATTTATCGAAAAAATTAGTTGATGATTTTTGTTCTTATCGAATCAATCATTTCTGTAACTTTATCAATTTGATATTCGTTAATAATAATTTTCGTTTCGCTTGTAATAGTTGTAAGTTTATTTGCTTCATCAACAATAGGTTCAGAGTATGTATATTCAATTACCACACCGTCAAAAATTGCAGCTAATTCAACTAAATCTTCTAAAAACACATCAAATTCATCTGATATTTTTCCATAATATGGGCGTAATAACTCTATAAGGTTATCTAGTGGGTGTTTTTGTTCTCCTATCCTGTTAATAATTTCCTGATTATTTTTTACCTTAATAGTTTTTGTCATTAAATACAAACTTTCAACCCAACCACCTGCTAAAATAAGTAAGCCTACCTCATTCCTGTCGTTATTAAACAAATAGGCGTCTGCATTGCGGTAAATCGTTGATAAAATGTAAAGCAACGAATCTTTATTGTTGCTATTATTTTCAATACGTTTTATTACTTTTTCATCAAGCGTGCTTGATATGCCCAGGCTTTTTGACAAAACTTTTACTACCGCAAAATAAGAAGCTGCATCAGGAAGCTGTTCGTATATATTCAAATAACTTAAATCGGCCCCATAAATACCCAAATTAAGTGCTTGCTTATAATTTGTAGAATAATTCACCTGGTTTTGTACCGGATTTAATAGTGCTTTATCATAAGGCACATCATTATCCTTAATCAATATAGCAATTTGAAATGGCGAAGGTACACTAAAAAGCCTATCGTTTATTTTTACAATTGTTGGGTTATGCATTTCTGCTGAGTCAATTGTGTCATTCTGTGTTTCCTCTTCTTCATTGTTATTACAGCTACTAAAAGCAAACAAAGCAACAAAAACAAACAACAATATTATAAAACCTTTGTGTTGAATTTTTAACATAATTTTCTTTTTTTCTTAAAAAGAGTTTTAATCTTTGACAAATATAGTAAAGCTAAAGTAATTGAGCAATTTCGTTTTAACTTTTTATTATATTAATTGTTAAAATTCGTGCCAAACATTAACAATAGTTTAATTTTTTTTTTAATATTAAAAGAATATTTTAGCAAATAGTTTCAAATTTCTTTGTTTTTTGAAATTGTAACACCTTAATTTTTAATAAATAACAAATAATGAAGAATTTTCTTGCAATTTATACCAGTACAATAATTCTTATAATTGCACTTTCAATATTTTATTACGAAAAAAAAACAACTGAAAAGGAAAATAAAGGTGGATTTGATATGGCGGTTTTAAATTATAAACAAGATGTTGATTCAATAGCTGAAATATTTAACTTGCCAACTGATTATTTAATGGCCTTAATAATACTTGAATCTAGTGGTAAAAAAAAGGTTTATTCACGTTTTGAGAAAAGGATCTATAAAAAGCTATTATTAACGAAAATGGGGAAAATTTCGGGCTTTGAGCAGATAAATGCTAAAACCTTAAAACTTTATTCAAAAAAAGAGATTAAAAAACTGTCTTGTTCTTATGGGCCATTCCAAATTATGGGATATAAATCAATTGGGCTTAAAATATCTTTACAGTCATTAATTGGTGAAAACCATCTATATTGGGCAATTAAATGGATTAATGGCGATTATGGTGATTATTTACGAAAAGGTGAATATAAAAATGCCTTTCATATACATAATGCAGGGAAAAAATATCCTGATGATGGAATCCCAACAACTTATGACCCCAAATATGTTGAAAAGGGACTAAAGTATATGAAGCACTTTAAAAATTATAAGAAATAGTTGGGTTTTGGTTGGACTAAAAAAAATATGGGAATGAATAAAAAATATAATTTTATTATCTGGGATTTGCCTGAAAAATTACTTTTCCGTATTCAATTTCTTTTTTTTCTGATTTTGCAATACTATCAACTGTATATTCTAAGGTTTGTAAAGCATTGTTTTTCCAAAGATAATTATACATTTGCTTTATTGCACTTATTCCGCAAACGGGCAAACCATCGGGGTGTGAAATTATCGCTTCTTTACAGAATATTTTATCTACAATTTTTATATTTTTTTCTTTTTCAAATTTTCCTAATGCGGAAATTAAATTATCTGAATTTTGGCTGTTTGTTGTTCCGCATGATAGCAAAACAAAAAAGCTTATTATTACTATTATGTTTTTCATTTGAATTTTCTCTTTTAAGTTTTTTTGCTTTGTAGTTTATATATACTATATTGTTGTTTTAAATGTTGGGAAAAACCAAACATTCAATTACTCAGCTAGTTGCTTTATTTGCAGAAATAAGGTTTTTCTAAATATAAACATAATTAAAATGAGTATAATCCCAAAAATCATCAATCTATACTCTTGCCCTGGTATATAAAGTTCATTGTTGCCAAATGAACGAAGTAAGAAATTTCCTGCAGCATGAATAGCAGTTACAAAAACTATTGAATTTGTTAAATAATAAACTATTCCGATAAGTGTAAACAATACCGTTCCGAGTATTATTTCAGTGAGGTTAATATCCCGTGCCAACCCGTGTATAATTGTAAATAAAAATGAAGTTAATAATATTCCTGCAAGTATTCCGTAAGAATTAATTAAGCGTTTTTGAAAATATCCGCGAAAAACAATTTCTTGCCAAAAAGCATTGGCAAAGGCTATCAGTATTAACATTATAATACTGTTTTGAGATAGTGTAATACTTAAATTATCAGATACTGTTTGATTTCCTGCATCAATAAAAAGTGAGAATAGAAATATTGAACTCATTAAAACTATACCAGAAATGATATAAGCTAATTGTTTAAAATTAAAATGAAGTCCAAGCTCTATTAATGAAATTTTTGATTTATTAAATTTTCGATTGATAAATTTGATTAAAAAAATTATCAATACACCGCGTAATATTTCATTTAACAGATTCCAAAAGTTTGACGTATTTATTAAATTCGTTGCTGTGTCTCGTAAATTTTCTAAATCTGGGTTTGCGATAAGAAACCGAACAGTATTAAATATTCCGAGAGTTAAGCTACTTGTTAGAATTGCAATAAATGCAATTAAAACAATCACAATAAAAAATATTATATTTTTTACTCAAAATTATATTTGATGCCGGGTTTAGCATATATGGTTCGCAAATCAATTTTTTCAACTCCCATTCCCAATAAAAATTCAGGAGTTGCATTAGTGAAATAATTGATGATTAATTCAATATCACTTGTTTTCATTTCTCTTGCTGACAGTTTCATCATTCTTGTTTTTGCTGCTTTACAATTGTTTCACGCTTTCTATATCCTTAACAGGCAACCAATCGTCCATATTCCCATAACCAGACCTGTCAATTTTAAAAGCTTCAATATTTTCAAAATCTTTGATTTCAATCAGCACCAAGTACCGTTTTCCTGCAAATCGTTTTTTCAAACCCGAATTAAGAAGTAGTTTATCCTGATGTTTTTCTACGAGTTTTATAGATTTTTCTTTTGTTAATTTTTCGGAATTAAAAACTGATTGAACAATTGCTTTTGCTTTTACAAGCCCGTTTCCTTTATTCTCAATAAAATACAAGACATCTGATTTGTTTAATTGCCCGTAAGGAAGTTTTCGTCCCATTGCACCCCTGATTATCATTGTTTTACTTCCGTCTTGCAGGTTTTCAAGTTCTTTTGCTTTGTGGTCGAGATATACTACGTTATCCATAATTTAGTGATTTTTTAATTGCAATATATTTATCCCTTCTTTTTTAAAATACCTAATCATCTTCCTTTTGCTTTTTTCCGATTTTCCAATAACAGCTTCCGGTATCACATACATTTCATAGCCAAGTTCTTTTGCGCCGTATAATGTTTCAAAAATACATTGCTCTGCCAATAAGCCAACAACAATAATTTTTTTCGCCTTATTATCATCTAAAAAACATCTCAGTTTTTGTATAGTAAAAGCATCGTTTTTTTCTTTTTTAAAGATATTCTCGTTAATGATTTTCAACCTGCTGTCTAAATCCCATATCGCCGTTGAATCAATAGTTGTATAAATAAACGGACGAGAAAGAGACAGATTTAATAGTTTATGGCTACTCTTGATATAAATTACATTATTTGCATCTGCGTTTTCAATTACAGAATTAACATAAGTAATCATTTTAGTTGCAGACTTTTTTAATTTAGTACTTTGTGTATATCCTGTTTGAATATCTAAAACAATAATGAACATGTCTTTTAACTTTTCAAAATTTTGGTTTTCAAAATCCTGTGCATTAATTGATGTAATTGTTATTAATGCTAATATTATTATTAAAATCTTTTTCATAATAATTTTTATTATCAGTTAGCGAATGATATTTTTAAATGAATACTTTTGTCCTTTCATAAAATTGTTGTCTTGTTCAATGTTGCCACCTTTTAAGTTTTGGCAATGTTTTTTTTGCCATAGTAAGGGCTTCATCTTCTGATAAATTAAAATTAGATATTGCCATTTCAGAGAGTTTTTTAATTTGCAGGTCCAATGTCATTTTTGGTTCGGTAAATTCACCATAATTAAAACAATAGTGACAATATTCTTCATTTTGACTTTTGTCTGCATTTAATCCTTTATTTTCTTCAGTTAAGGTGATACCGCAACTTTGACATATTTGTTTTTCCATATTTAATTATATTTATAATTTTGAATACAGTCTAAAAACTGAAATTTGATGAATATATCCGCTAAGCGGCTTTTTTAACTAAGGGATTGTGATGGAATAAATTGACAGTTTTAAACGAAGGTATTTTGTTTTTTAGCAATTTAAAAAATCTTATAATAGCGGGCTATTTGAAGTATTTTTCAAAGAAGATAAAAAGCAAAAGAGCAAGTTGAAAGCGTCAAGTTATTTCGGAACAATTCCTAAGCTCAATCTTTATTTAAAAATTTTCTATTACACGTATATTATTGTTTAACTGGATGTTAGTGAGAGTGTGGCTCCTTAGCAAACAGCGTATTACATTCAATTTGATTTACTATTAATTTACAAGCCACGCCCTCACTTTATATTATTATGTTGTGAAACTTTGCTAAAAAAACAAAGTTTTACGAAATTCGATTAGTATTCGTGTGTTTTAAGCTAAATAAAAATCAGTGTGGATCCGTTTTTATAAAGAGCTGCTAATGCGGATAAGTTATAAGCAACAAGGCAACCTGGATTCCATCATACAAAACATGGGCAATTACTAAAGGGAACAACCTGCGGTATTTGTAAAAAAACAATCCTGAAACAATACTTTTAATACCAATAGTTACAATTCCATAAGACCCTTGACTCCAATGTGTAAAACCTATAAGAACAGATGCTAGAATGATTACAAAGAAAACCCATGTTTTATTTTCGGAGAATTTCCAAAGGCTGTCTAATATAAATACCCTTATTAATTCTTCGTAAAGTGCAATGCCAATCCATAAAACAGGACCAAACCAAAGAATAAGCATTATTGGATTTTCACGCATATCAAGCATTAAACCGAGTAATTCTGTGTTCGATTTAAAAGACAAAATGCTTGAAAGTGTAGCTCTTTCGATAAAAAACAGGACAAAGTAAATTGTTGCTAAAGCAAATCCCCACAAAATATCAGTTTTGAAATTTCCTTTACCGGAATTAAAATCTGTAATTTTCTCTTTTAAATAAAACCGTTTTAGCAAATATAATAGACCAATACTTGAGCCTCCAAATAAAAGAGGATATAGTATTAATTCAACAGAAGCAAACCCACTTGACTGATGTGCCCTGAACCATATCATTATCCCGAAAGGAATAAAAACCATGATAATTAGTGAGATGATTGTTTTAAGTTTATTCATATTGTTAAAATTTATAAAATACTTTACTTACTATTCTCCAACCATCCGGGAACTTATAAAGTGATTGATAATCAACATAAGTAAGTTTATTGCCTACATAAAACTCAAATTTTGCCACTGCTACGATTTCGGTAATATCAATTGATAGAAACTTTATAGAAACTTTGTCTTTTGCTTTTTTTGGTAATTCCCCTAATTTCAGGTCTTTCTCAACACTCTTTTTCCAATCCGTTAATGAATATCGCCACATTTCGTTGCCTTTCCCTATTCCCAAGAGTTCAAAATTGGGATGAAAACCTTTATCAATTTTTTCAAAATTCCCTTCATTTAACAAACCTTCAACATAAGCGGTTTGGATTACTTGTTTTATTGCATCTTCTTCTTTTGTATTTTGTGCCATGCTCAAAGTATAAAACATAACAATTCCAATAATCAAAATTCCAATTCTCATATTATATATTTTAATGATTAATAACTGATACAATTGTGCAATTTTATCACAAAATATTCTTTCTGATTTATAAGGACGCAAGAAAAATAATCGTATATTGTTGATATGTAGGGGTGTATGAATAGACTGTGTAGACTGTGTTTTTTTGATTTAGCTTTAATTACCCCGAAAAACTAATCCAAAAATCAAGCATTTGAATAGTTTGGGTAAGAATTGCAGCAATTATTAAAGGCAAAAATCGGCGATAATATAAATATGTAACAGCAAATAAAAAACCAACAGAAAAAGATACAAGTATATCTAACATCCCTTTATCGATTTCAGTTAAAGTAAAGAACATTGTTGATAATATTATTACCGACCAAATCCAGACTTTGTTTGCTGATATATCCCATAGGTTTTTTAGTAGAAATATTTTTGAAAAAACAAGAAAGGTATGTGTTATCCATGTAAATGGGATTAAAAAAATAAATGCGTAAAACGGATTCGCAAAAATTGTTTTCAGGATCTCTAAAATCTTTGAATTGTTGTAGTTGTTTGGAAAAATATCATTTAGAAATAGCTTAGCGGTTATATTTATTAAACTCGACCCAACCATTAGCAATAAAATGACGGCAATATCAAGCAGGTAATTTGTTTTGGCTAAATTGTAACCTGATATTTTTTGCTTTAAAAAAAACCGATTTAATAAATACAAAATACCCAAAACCAGAGTTGCAATTGGTAAATAAAACAGAAAAAGCACCTTTATTGAAAATTCTTGTTGGTTAATAATTTTATCAACTATAGCAAAAACATAAAAAGGCAAAACCCCAATTACAACTGCAATTATTTTTTTTGAATTGTTATTTATTGATATTTGCATTTCTGAATTTAGTTGGTGTTTGTCCGGTTATTTTTTTAAAAGCTGTATTAAATGCAGATATCGAGTTATATCCAACATCATAAGCAATATTTTCAATTTTTTCGTACTTCTCGTTTTTAAGTATTAATAATTTTGCTTCTTGTATCCTGTAATTTGTCAACAGCTCGAAATAAGTTTGGTGTTTTTCTGAATTTATTGCCTGTGAAAGCTGGTGAGTTGTAGTTTCAAGCATTTTGGCAAGTTTTGTTAATGATAGGGTATTATTTTTAAAGATCTTGTCTTTTTCAAAAAGTTCGGTCAGCTTTTTTACAACTGTTTTACACACATCGCTACTTATGCCTGTGTTTTTATATTTCCTAAACGGATTAAAATCTAAAACATAGCCCTTGTTTACAATTAAATTAATTGAAAAATAGATGATTATACTATAAATAATTGCCCCGGCTATGTATGGGAAAAAGTGGGTAACTGCATTCAAATAATACAAAAACCAAATAAAAAGCAAGACTCCCGATAAGATATTTAATTGAAATTGTAAAGATTTTTTGTGTTTTGATAATTTTTGTGTTTGCTTTATAGCAAAAATCATATAAATAACATATTGTAGCATAATAAGCTGATAAACAAAATTCCACCTGAAATAATCAGTACGGATATAATCTAACTCAAACCAAATAAGTAATAAGAAAATTGCGGGAACAAAATGTAGTAAATCTGGTTTTTTTAATTTGAAATTTTCATTGACAATAGAATTAATAAACATTAAGTAAAGTGGGCCTATTGCCAAAAAACCTGATAATCCAAATGTTAACAAAACATCGTGTAAACCATCGGAAAAAGTAAGTAAAATTGATTTTGATATACGAACAGTTAAGGCAAATACTAAAGCAGCAAATAAAACATTGCTTGTTTTATTGCCTTTTTTCGTTTTCAAGGAGTAAACAATAATGATGAAACTGTTTATTATTCCTATTATACTTGTTATTAATAATAATATTTTCAATTAAAATGAAATTTGATATACTACAAAACTATTTTTATACTGGGTTTTTAAACTTAAACACCCTTTTTCGGGCTTAGTTGAATATGATGGGTATCTCTAAAAACCACTTTCCCTACATTACCCAATATTGAATAATTACTCACACACCAATATCAAATATTGTAAAAATGGCTTGAAAATACCAGATTAATTTTGGACTAGGAAATTTTTTGCGTTTAGTTCTGAATCAAATGAACGGATATCCCTACCTGTTATTTTCATTATCCCATTAAATACCACCCTAGCCAGACTAGACATGCCATAAACCGAACTTTTATTAATATAAGGTTTGTTGCTTTTTACAAAACTTGTAAAAACATCTGCTATTTCTTTACTGAAATGCATATTAGTCATATTGGTTATAGCAAGTAAACTACCTTTTGGTTTACTATGGATATGTTTTTTACTTTCTTCAATTATAATATTGATTTCTTGTAGTGTTTTTGTATTAGAAAAATCCATAACAAATATAGCTTTTCCCATGTAATTAATAGTTTTAGTTTTCCCCATTTTTAGCCTATTAACAAAATTAATTTATAAATAAGCGTAAATTTATAAAAAAATATGATATCTTTTAAAAGAAATTGTCAATTGAGTATAGTATATTTATTAATTTACAATACCCATATTGACGACCGATAAGTTATAACTTGACATTAGTGTCAAGTCAAGCTTGAGTTTTCGCACCAAGCCTTGTTCTTTTTGTTTTTTGCATTACTAAAAAAAGACTCACGTAGCTACAGCTATGCTTACTTTTTTTAGTTTCCCAAAATTCCAAAAATAGCTTCAACTTACCCAAAATCTCATACATGACTTGACACTTGAGCCTTTTTTAATAATTATTCTTTATTTTTCCAAGAAGCTTCAATTTCTTCAAGTGATTTCCCTTTGGTTTCAGGAACAAATTTCCATGTAAAAAGCATGGCAGCTATACACATAGAGGCAAATATGAAATACGGTAAAGCCCCGTTAAAAACTTCCTCGTTAAAATTACTCCGGTTAACAACCGGATAACTATTTGCAACAATTGCATTAAACAGCCATTGTGCAGCAACAGCAATTGACATGGCAATACTCCTTATGTTGTTAGGGAATATTTCAGATAATAATACCCAAACCACAGGCCCCATTGATAAGGCAAACGACCCTATAAATACTAGGATTGAAATTAAAGAAATAACCCCTAATTGATTCATGTATATTGATATGCCAAGTGTAGTAAGACCTAAAAACATACCAATTGTACCAACAATAAGCAATGGTTTTCTTCCCCATTTGTCAATTGTAAAAATAGCAACAAAGGTGAAAACTAGGTTGACTGTTCCAAGCCATAGTTGCTGTTTTAATGCATCTTCGGGCCCATAGCCAAGGGCGTTGCTAAATATTTCTGCACCATAATAAAGTATTGCATTTATTCCGGAAACTTGCTGAAAAACAGACAGCATAATTCCAATAAACAGTACAAACCCCATTCCTTTGGCAAAAACTGAAATAAACTTGGTGTTTGTGTTGTTTGCTAGCGAGAGTTTAATCTGATTTAATTCTTGTTTGTTTTCTTCTTCATTCGATATGAATTTTGAAATAACTTTTTTAGCATCTTTTTCTCTTGATTTCAACATTAACCATCTAGGCGTATGAGGTACTGTAAATAATAATACGAAAAAAGATAATGCAGGTATTAATTCTGACCAGAACATTGTTCGCCATCCTTTTTCAACATTATGGTGATGTAGTTTTTGAATTATTTCTTCTGAATTGTTTGCAGTATTTTCACTACCAATAAAATAAGTGACAAGAAATACGATAAAAAAACCAAAAACAACAGCTAACTGATAAAGGGAAACAAGTTGTCCGCGTTTTTTTGGCGGGGCAATTTCAGCAATGTACATTGGCGACGCCATTGAGGCAATTCCAACACCTAGCCCACCTACTACGCGATACATTACCAAAATGCTTAATGAATCAGCAATGCCGGAACCCCATGCCGATATTGAAAATAAAAATGCAGAAAAAATAAGTGCATATTTCCTGCTAAATTTTTCACTTATGTAACCAGCCAAAATGGCACCAATTAGGGCTCCATATAAAGCACTACTTACAGCAAAACCTTGTTGGGCAGCAGTTAATTTAAAGTATTCGGTAAAATATAGTTGTGTGCCACCATTCCCTCAGCAATTGTTGGTCTATATTCTGCATTTTCTTCCATAACTTTTAGTTCAAGGTTTAACCCGATGCGTATTCCACTAATCATGTCTTTGGGTTCGGAATACTGATTCCAACTATTCAAAAAGTCATTTTTGCCACTTTCAGCATCAAAATTTAACACTTTACCATTTTTTACATCAAAAGTGATATTTCTTAATGGTTTATAACGCCATACATACTTAGGAACAACTATTTTTCCATTAGCAGAATTTTCAATAGCTGTTATGAAAATTTTCCCATCAGGAAAATTAATCCATCGATGATAAAACATGCTACTTTTTTCATCAGTTTTATCTACAACACCATCTCCTATAAAGCATTCGCGACCCTGTACCGAAAAGCTGATATCCGTGCCTTTTTTGGTTGTTACATGAATTACTTTTGAACTTTTTAATAATTTTTCCAGTTTTTCGGCTTTTTTTGCAATCTCCTCATAATCCGCATTTATAGCTTTCCATTGCAACTTTTTAAAGGTGTTGAAGTCAAGTTTACCATCCAAAGCCATACTTTTTGTGGGATATGCAATATACCCGCCCTTAACATTAAAGGTGTTTAAGGCATCGTAGAAAGATTGACCTGATTTCTTATTTTTAGCGATTTTTTCATCAGGTACATCTTGTATAATTTCATTATAGTTTTCTATCGTGGGAAGACTAATCCATATATCATAAATTTTTGTCCAATCTTTATAATATTGATTATCATTACCATAATACTTTTCAGGAACATCTTGATAAAATGATTTTGTTATTTTATCCGTATTAATAAAAGGAATGGCAATGGCACCAATTTTTCTTGCTTCAATAGCAAATGCTTCCATTAAGCTTAGGGTGTGCTGTCCACCACGTACAATTATAACATCTCCTTCTTCCACATTTAAGCTTTTTTGTAAAATTCTTTTTGCCAGCTCATTATTGTCTAACTCCTGCGCACCAATCAGGTTTATTGAAAAAATAAAAATAAGTGCTGTGTAAATAATCTGTTTTGTTTTCATAATTGTTAAGTTTCACAAGGTTGTTCTAAACAACTTGTAATATTCTTACAATTCAAAGATAAAATTTTATTTTTAAATTCGGATGGTTTTTCTTTAAATATT
>NBLH01000098.1 GCA_002084525.1 Bacteroidetes bacterium 4572_117
CTTTGAAATTCATTCAATAATTCTTTAGCCCCACCTTCTTCATGCATTAATTTGTGACAACTATCCGCCAACCACATTTTTCTTTTATCTTCACTTCTAAAAATAATAAATAATGCATGGACGGAACAGGGGTAATATTGGCTAAGGAACTGAAACATCTCTGCGTTTTTATTGTTTGTTCTGTACAATTACTAAAAGTTCGTCATTAAATTTAATGGAATCGCCGGGTTTGAAAACATGGCTTTTGCCATCGTTACAGTCTAAGTTTTTGCGTTCGGCCAATGTGCCTTTTATTACATTGCCTATTATGCCAAAACGTATAAAAGTCCCTGCCTTAAACAGAATGGAAGTGCCATTGTTTTGAAATATGGTGTTTCGTAATAAAAAGCCTTGGGTAACTTTACCTGTTTCATTAAAGTATATTTTTGAATTGCTTTTAAATGCAACATAAGCCCCGGTAGTTTTAAGTGTTATTTTTTCAGCCAAAATACCTGATTTGACATTGCCGTTGTCGTCGAATTTTATTTCGGAACCGGCCTTGAATTTTATTAACCTTGTGGCAGTCCATAAATATTGTTCTTTATAAATAAAACCTGAAATTATTTTGTCATTATTATCAAGTAAAACAGCAGAATCTGCCATTAAACCAATTTTAGGCCCAATAGTCCAAATGGTAGTGTCGTTCTTAAAGTAAATAGTATCTTGGGCAAGAACAAATTGTGCCCGAAAAAAAGGGGCCAAAACAATAATAAATATCACTAATGCCCATTTCCTTTGTATATCATTGCTACAGGCAAAACCATGGCAAAAATAATTTCCAGTTTTGTGCGGTATTTTCATAGCCAAAAATAATTTTATTGTTAAATTTGTTAGAATACAAAATTATTTTGTATATTTATGAACATATTTACATGTATTTTATAACATTACTCATCTAATTAATAGCAAAAATAATGAAATTAATTCCAAAGTTACTCTTAAAACAACTTTACACAAGAGGAAGTTTAAAAAATTCTGCCGAAGGGGTACGTTTTTCGGTAAAAAACAGGTTGAAAAATGCCAAATTAACAGGATTTGAATGTATAAAGATTGAAAACCATAAAATAAACCCAACAGATATGTTTATTGATATGGGTAATAATCTTTTGCTCTCTGCAAACGAAATTAGCAAAAATAAACCACTAGATTTCCCATTAAAAAAATCAATTACAATAGTGGCCAAAATACCCCCTTTAGATACCGGTAAGTATGACATGAAATTTATATTTATGACAACACCTTTTGGGAAATTGGAATTTCATGTAGAGGATTCAATTTCAGAGGTAAAGGAGTACGAGTATAAAATACCAAGGGATAATGATGATAATTATTCGGAACAAGCTATTGCCGACAGGCAGGCTTTTATACAGAAGCATACTGGGGCAAACATACCCCATATAAAAAAATATTCTTTTGACCCACACATTACCGATGGCAATTGTGAAAACTTTATTGGGGTTACACAAGTGCCGTTGGGACTTGCGGGGCCATTAAAAGTGAATGGTGAATATGCTGATGGTGAGTTTCTTATACCGATGGCAACTGCAGAAGGGACATTGGTGGCCTCGTACAACAGAGGTATAAAAGTTCTTAACGCATGTGGTGGTGTAAAATGTACAATTATTGGCGATTCTATGCAAAGGGCACCTGTTTTTGTATTTGAGGACGCAAGGGGTGCAAGGGATTTTGTCAAATGGGTTAAAGAACACCATGCAGATATTGCCGATCAGGCAGAAGCAACTTCAAGTGTTGCAAAATTACAATATATCGACTCTATTTTATCGAATAAATTTGCTTATTTAAGGTTTAACTTTTTTACGGGTGATGCCGCAGGGCAAAATATGGTTGGGCGTGCAACATTTGTGGCTTGCAGTTGGATACTTGAAAAATATAAAGATAATGAGATTAAACATTTCTTTTTAGAATCGAACCTTGCTACAGATAAAAAAGCATCGCAAATTAACATTATGCGAACACGTGGCAAAAGGGTTGTTGCTGAGGCTGTTGTAAAAAGGGATGTCTTGCTTCAACAAATGCGTGTTGACCCCAAAAGCCTGGCTTACCACGGATTGGTATCAAATGTGGGGACTATTTTATCTGGGGCCAATAATAATGGTGCGCATTCTGCAAATGGTATAACGGCAATGTTTTTGGCAACGGGGCAAGATGTGGCCAATGTGTCAGAATCATCAGCGGCTATTTTATACACGGAATTGACAGATGATGGTGATTTGTATATATCTATAACTATCCCATCATTAATAGTTGCCACTTATGGAGGCGGTACCAGTTTGGCAACACAAAACGAAGCTTTGGAGATATTGGGTTGCGTAGGCAAAGGGAAAGTAAACAAACTTGCTGAAATTATTGCCGGTGTTGTTTTAGCAGGCGAGATTTCGCTTGGTTCTGCTATTTCCTCATCAGATTGGGTTTCGAGCCACGAAGAGTATGGAAGAAATAGGTAAGGGATTGAATAATGGAGAATGATGAATGAATAGTGAAGAATGATTAATATTGCTGATTTGTTAAGAGTTTTTCATATTTTGATGTGTTTTACTATTTTAGAACAAGAATAGTTTTCAGTTCGCAGCAGGCATGACAAACTTTGTATGGTTTCGGCGTACTGAGAACTAATTACTTAGAACTTCTAAAGTTTTAAACATCATCAAACAGAAAAAGCTTGACTTCATAAACGAGCAAATTATTCATTTATCATTATTCATTCTCCATTGCACATTAATCATTAAAAATGTAGCACAATACCACCCATAAAGTTAATCCCGGCTTGGGGGAAATATCCATCCATGTTGTAGTATTCGCCACCCATATGGTATCGGTAAACCCATGCATTTGTTTCATATTCTTCGTTAAAAATGTTGTTTACCTGTAACTTTAAATCAATTGATTTAATAATTTTTGTTTTTATTGTGTAGGCCAAATTTATATTGCTAACACTGTAAGCATCTAGCATCCTTGTTTCGTTTGAAGTATTATCAATATATTGATTGCCGACGAATTTAGTGTTAATGGCAAATTCAAAATTTTTGAATGGGAAAAAACTTATCATGCTTCCCATAACAATATTTGGCGAAAATGAAATATCTGTTCCACCGAGTTTGGTTTCTGTTTGTGTACCCCAGTTGTCCCAATCATCAACATAGGCTGTAAAATTTTTGATTTTATTTCTGCTAAAGCTTGCATTTACCTGCCAATCAACTATTTGCAAAAACCTAAATCTACCAAGTAATTCAATGCCTGTCCTATAGCTTTCGGCTGTGTTAGTCATTATTGCATCGCCTACATTATTGATTTTTCCGGTATTTACTAATTGGTTGTTATAATCCATGTAAAACAGGTTTATATTAATCCTGGCATAATTAATATTTACGTTATATCCAAATTCGTAATCAATCAACGATTCGGCAACGGGCGTTTTTCCTGCGTCAGCATCTTTAAAATCAGAGCGCGACGGTTCACGATTTGCCGCACCAATTGAAAAGTAGGTGTTTTGCTCACTATCAATATCATAACTTAAACCAAACTTGGGGTTGAAAAAATCAAAATGGTGTTTTTGGCCAATGTCTTTCAAATCATCGTCGTTACCAATTATTTCATAATCGATTACCCTATATTGCAGATCGGCAAAAACGTTAAGCCTATCGAAAAACATATAACCAAACTTACCATAAATATTAAAATCTTGTTTATCGCCTGTATTATTATACCACTGGTGCCTGATTCCTGAATTCCCAGAAAATTCTGACCATATAACATTGCCAAAATGTTTTCCGAAATAAGTAGTATATGCACCACCAATTGTTGCATTAAAATTAGTTTTTTGGTAATTTAAAGAATATACAGCGGCGTAAAAATCATTATCTAGCCATTTCCTGCGTATCAAATCGCTGCTGGTAATAGTTTCGGCACCAACAACTATTGGTTCAATATTGTAATCTGCTAAATCTTCGTCCTTTTTGTACTGCTCGTAATATCCTTTACCTTTTGTGTAGTTTAAAGCCAGGCTAACACTAAAATCAGCACCCAACTCTTTTGAAAACATAAGCTGATAATGATCTTGGTTATAGTTATCAATCTCATTATCATAAACATATGAATTATATGTTCGGAAATTTGAATTTATCATGTGTTGGGTTTGTTCATGCGAATACAAATAATGGTCTTCGTATTGCTGCATACCTGCCATATCGTTTTCTAAGCGTACTTTTGGTACACCGTTCCATGCCTGGTAAGTATTTTCGTGACCTGAAATAATATTAAGTTTCACAAGTGTTTTTTTACCGGAATAGCCTCCGCTTACAAAAAACGAATTCAAATCGGCATGTGCACGATCAATAAACCCATCAGAATGAATTTTCGACAGGCGCATATCAAACGAAAAATGATCGTTTATAAGGCCTGAACCTACTGCAATTTTAGCTTTATAGCTGTTAAAAGAACCATAAGAACTTGAAAGGGTAGCATAAGCTTTTTTGTTCAGGCTATTTGTTTTAATGCTAATGTTTGCACCAAAAGCTGCCGGGCCGTTAGTAGATGTCCCAACGCCGCGCTGAATTTCGATATCGTCAACAGATGAAACCAAATCGGGCATATTAACCCACCAAACCCCGTGCGACTCGGCATCGTTCAATGGGATACCATTTGTGGTAACATTAATACGGGTAATATCAGTACCCCTGATATATAATTTCGAATAACCAATACCGGTGCCGGCATCGGAGCTGTATGTAACTGATGGTGTTAAATTTAAAAGAAACGGTATATCTTGCCCATGGTTGGTTTTGCTAAGTTCTTTGCTATTGATTGTTGTTGAAGCTACCGGTGCATTATTGCCGGCCCTTGTTGCTTTTACCAACACTTCTTCTGTTAAGTTTTGCGATTGTTTCAAAACTACTTTTATACCGCTGACATTGTCCACCAACTCAAGATTATAAATGGTTTGTTCGTAGCCAAGGTAGCGTGCAACAAGGGTATATTTGCCGTGTTTTAGCTTTTTTATTTCAAAATCGCCATTGGCATTTGTTATTGTGCCATAATATGAGTTTTCAATTGCAACATTTGCACCTATAAGTGCCTCGCCATTTTCGTTTTGGACATGCCCTTTTATACTTTGCGCATAAATTGAAACACCAAATAAGCTGATTAGTAAAATTAAAACTGTTTTTTTCATTTTTGTAGATTAAAATTTAAGACTAAAATATTAATCTAAATGAGGGATAATATTAATTAAAATATTGTGATTTTCTTATCTCCCTACGGCAGCATTACCTGCATCAGGTTCAAAGGGTTTATTCTCAGCCTATTATTTAAGGCACCCCAAATAGATTATACAAAACTATAATAAAGTTTTGAAAAATAAAAATTAGCTTATTGGGACTGAACTCAAGTTTTAATTTAACGGACCTTTAATACTTCATTAATTATTTTCACAAAAGTTTTTTTTGGTAAAGCTCCTGTTGCCATTTGTGGTGTTCCGGTTTTAGGGATAAATAAAAACGCAGGGATACCATTAATGCCAAAGGCACGTTTTACATTAGGGTTTTCGTCGGTATTTACTTTGTAAATAATTAGTTTCCTTTCATATTCTTTTGCCAATTTTTTTAAGGTAGGCGCAACCATTCTGCAAGGTCCGCACCAATCTGCATAAAAATCGACAATAACCGGTTTATCTCCTTCAAATTTCCACTCCTTGTTTTTTTCATAGTCAAAAACCTTTTCTTTAAAAGTTTCTTCATCTAAATAAATTGGTTTTTGTGCGTTTACATAAAAGCTTATGTTTAGCATAACAAATGCCAGTAATAATATTTTTTTTATCATGATTTTCTTTTATTTAGTAAATTCTTAGATATAAAAAGGGCTACCTTATCAATAAAGTAGCCCCTATAATTTAACCACACTCAAACATATTGCCTTAAGCCCTTAAAAACAATAAAGCCGTTTAATTGCTAGGCATTTAAAGTATTGTGGGATTTTAGCGTATTGTTTAGCAAGCAAACCAATAATAAGTCAATCGTAAATTATCAAGTTACCAGTTACTAATTACCAATTAAGCAGGTTTTTCTACTTTAAGTACATCTGCAATTGCTTTTTTGAATGTATCTTTTGGAAGTGCACCAACAGCCATTTGTGGTTGACCTTCTTTAGGGACAAAAAGCAATGATGGGATACTTTGTATACCAAACAATCCTGCTAAATTCTTTTCTTCTTCAGTATTTATTTTGTAGATATTGATTTTTCCTTCGTATTCTTGCTGAAGTTCTTCAAGAACAGGGGCTACTTGTTTACATGGTTGACACCAATCAGCATAAAAATCGATCATACAAGGCAAATCGCCCTCAAATTTCCAATCTTTACCTGCTTCAAAGTTAAATACTTTTGTTTTAAACGATTCTTCTGTTAAAAATTCTACTTTTGCCATTTCTTGCTTATTTTGATTTGTTATTTAAATATCTTTGTTTTTTTATCAAATGATATACCAAGACGAAAAAAATGTGTTTTAGTTTAAATAAAACCTTATTTATTGTAATTTTGTCATCTATTTTTCCAAAATGGCCGACTTTACATCTAAATTTCTGCCATTTTGCATATGTAGATATTTAAATAATATAAATTTATTTTTGTGGAAGATAAATTGAAACACCCGGTTTTTAAAATTATTGCCAAAGTTGCCGGGAAAAAAAATGTACAGGCATTTGTAGTAGGTGGGTTCGTTAGGGATATTTTTCTAAAGCGGGATTCGAAAGATATTGATGTGGTTGTGATTGGCAGCGGGATTGAATTTGCTCAAAATATCTGTAAAATTTTAGGTAAAGAGGCCAAACTATCTGTATATAAAAATTTCGGCACTGCCATGATTAAATATAGTAATTGGGAAATTGAATTTGTTGGTGCAAGGAAAGAATCGTACCGAAAAGATTCAAGGAAACCAATTGTTGAAAACGGCACTTTAGAAGATGATTTAAAACGAAGAGATTTGAATATAAATGCTATGGCAATAAGCTTGCATCCAGATACTTACGGCAAACTCATTGATTCATTTAATGGCCTTGGGGATATAGATAATCGCATTATCCGAACACCGCTAGAACCTGAAATAACATTCTCTGACGACCCTTTGCGTATGATGAGGGCGATACGATTTGCCACACAACTAAACTTTACAATAGACAGTAAAACACTGACTGCAATCAGCAAGCAAAAGGAAAGGATAAAAATTGTTTCTAAAGAAAGGGTGGTTGACGAATTACATAAAATTATCCTTTCAGAAAAACCTTCAATAGGTTTTAAATTATTGGACGAAACCGGCTTGCTTAAAATTATTTTCCCTGAAATTAGCAGGCTAAAAGGTGTGGAAACGATAAAAGGGAAAAGCCATAAAGATAATTTTTTGCATACCATTAAAGTTTTAGATAATATTTGTGGAAAAACCAAGGACCTTTGGTTACGATGGGCTGCTTTGCTGCATGATATTGCTAAACCTGACACAAAACGTTTTTCTGATGATGGGTGGACATTCCATGGGCACGAATTTATTGGGGCTAAAAAAATCCCTGGCATTTTTAGGGCCATGAAGCTACCATTAAATAATAAGATGAAATTTGTGCAAAAAATGGTGTTGTTGCACCTTAGGCCAATTGTTTTGTCGCAGGACGTTGTTACAGATTCGGCAGTGAGGAGGCTTTTGTTTGAAGCTGGCGATGATGTTGAAGACCTCATGAATTTGTGTGAAGCTGATATTACCTCGAAAAATGACATGAAAATTAAAAAATACCTTTCAAACTTTAAACTTGTACGCCAAAAGCTAAAAGAAGTTGAAGAAAAGGATAATATAAGGAATTTTCAGCCACCGATTACGGGCGAACTTATAATAGAGACATTTGACCTTAAACCATCAAAAATAATTGGTGATATAAAAGCAGAAATAAAAGAAGCGATACTAGATGGCAGGATTAAAAATGATTTTGAAGAAGCATACCAATTTATGCTAAAAGAAGGAGAGAAAAAGGGCTTGGAACCCCAGCACTCTTAAGTATACCCCACCCCGGTTTAGGCTCTGTTCAATCTATTAGTTAATCCAACATGGCTTTTTCGTCCTAACAAACCATAAAACCAGCCCCTTTTTTCAATATTTTTAAATTTAATTACCTTATAATCAGGTGTGTTTTTTTTGTCGCGCCATTTGTAGTAAGGTCAGGGCAATCGCTTTTAACTTTTTAAGATTTTCTCTCTGTAATTGTCATTCCATGCGTATCCACTTAAGCAAGTGCATCTTTAAAAGATTTGTAAAATTGTTTATTTTTGCTTCAATTCGGGAAATGTTTTGGCTAAATTAAGAGGAAAAAGGTTTTCC
>NBLH01000290.1 GCA_002084525.1 Bacteroidetes bacterium 4572_117
CTGTTACCGATTTTGATAATTCTGACATCACGCTAAGTGGTAGTGCCAATGCAAATTCCGTAAGTGTTAGCGGTTCAGATAAAAATTATGATATTGAAGTATCCGGGATGGCAACCGATGGCGATATAACTATCAATATACCTGCCGGTGTCGCACATGATGAATATGGCAAAGCCAATAATGAATCGACAAACACCGAAAATGTTATTATGTATGATATTACCAATCCTGATGTTGAAATTAAACTGGCTGAGGGGCAAGCAAACCCTGCTTATGAATTACCGCTTCTTTTTAAAGTAATATTTAGCGAAGATGTTGTTGATTTTTCGACATATAGCGTTTCTTTTGGTGGATCTGCGGGCTTATCGATAGCTATTTCAGGAAATGGGTCTGAATATACTGTTGCCATGGACGGGGTTTTAACAAACGAAACTGTTACCATCACTGTTGCTGAGGGTGTAGTACACGATTTTGTTGGTAACCCCAATAATGCAACGGTAAATACTGAAAATTCAATAACTTACATGGGCACAACCAGTATTAAAGATATAAACAACCGGTATGGTACAAATATTTATTATAACACAGGTAATATTGTTGTTACTTTTGATGAAATCCCAAAAGGGAAAGTGCTGCTTGAAATATTTAATATCCAAGGCCAAGAAGTATTAAAAAAGGAGATAGGTAACAAAGTAAATAGAATCCCGGTAAAAAGCTTATCCAATTATTTAATACGCTTATCGGGGAGTGATTTTTTACAATACAAAAAGGTTTTTACTAATTAGATACTGTCTATAAAGTCATGCATTAGCAAAAATAGTGAAGGCTTCGTTTTGTTAATTAATGATTATCACTTTATTATAAAGCTCGTATTTTTGCAAACTGACCGAAGCCTTCACTTTATGGATAGGCTAATTAATCTAACCATTTATTTAAACTATCTGTTATTTGGTTTTGTTGCTCAAGATAAAACGAGGCTATCCTTGTACGGTGCGACCCTTTCGGTTTTACCATTTTTAAAGCATTGGTTTTACCTTTTATAAGCTCAACGGCCGAGGCTGACCAAGGGTCGTATTCGCCATAAATGTAAATAAAGTTTTCAGATTCATTCTGTAACCATTTGTTGATATTCTGCATTTGCCCAACATTAAATTTTACTTTGTAATTTTTAGGCAAAGTAAAATTAAAACTGGGTTTTGAAGCATATTCAAGCAAACCAATAAAAGGCTCTGTATCATAAGTGTACAGGCCTATTTCGCTTAGTGCTTGAAGAAAATATGGACGAAAAGAATTTGCCATATTATCAGTAAAAAAAGAAATACAATCTACCTTTTCGAGGTGTTCGATAACTTGTGCAGGATTATCGACATTTTCAGGGATTTCGTCACAATTGCTAAATTGCCATTGCCAAAAAGCAAATGAATACTCCAAAACAAAAACCCAAAACACGTGATTCCTGTGCCGAAAAACATAAAGGTGCCACATATGGTACAGAAACATCAACATCATCAGGATAAAAATAACGGTGAAAAATTGTTGTTTGCCCTCCTTTACTAATCCCTGTGCTCACCCATTTGCCTTTGTATATGGTTTTCAGCAATTCAATAACCCTATGATGGTCGGCTGCTGCTTGTTTTATATCCAAATAATTCCAATTATAATTTTGTGGTTTTGATTCGCCAAAAAAACGATGTTCAACGTATACTTGATTTGCACCAATAATTTTTGTAAGTTCAAAAATCCGGTTCCTGTTTGCACTGTATCCATCAATTGAAAAAACAACAGGTTTATTTAAATCAAAGTGCGATAAATAAACTTTCTGCATGAATTTTTCCCCTTCTGGATTGTTGTGATCCAAAGGCTGCTCAATCATTAATTTGTATGTTTGCCTGTATAAAGTGTCGCCGCTTTCAGTAATGAATTCGACCCCAAGGGCTTTTAGCTTTTCAATAATTCGTAAATTTTCATTTACTTTATCAGAAGTTTGGCAATTTGATAATATAACTAAACTTGAAAATAAGATTAGGCTAAACCGGATTGTTTTAAAGTATCGCATAAATTGTTTCTAAAATGATAATAAGCACCTGTGCTTTTTTATATGTAAACCCTGAGTAGTATAAGTGATTGATATTCTTTCAAATATCAAATTAAAATTATACAATTAATTTTTAACAGGAGATTATATAAATCAATATATAAAGAAAGCCATTTTTTTTACAACATTAAAGTTTAAGGCTAAGTTTGTATAAAAATAAAAAAACAGGGGTAATTATGAAAATAAAATTATTAGTAATAGTTAGTGTGTTGTTTTTAAGCTCATGCGACGTATATACTGAGTTTGTATCATCGGACCAAACAATATACAAACAACAAAATGATAAACAAGTAAGGCTTTTTTTATCGGAACAAACAGCACCTGAGTATAAAGAAATTGGTTTAATAAAAATCAGGATTGACTTTCTGTATAATTTAACCGAAGCTAGTAAATTAGCAAAAATAAAAGCACTTGAGCTAGGGGGCAATTGCATTGTTTATAAACAGGCATTAAGCGGTGGTGGACAAGAAAGATATTTTATTTACGAATTTATTGTTGGCAAATTAATTACAGGAAACCGATAACAAAGCAAAATTAATAGTTTTTTGCATTAGTGTCAAGTCAAACACAATCTTTCGGGTTTAAATTAAATCTCGCATTTCGTACCTCAATAGTTCGATGCATTTTTGAAAAGAGCTGATAATCAATATATTAGAACACTATCCGCTAATTGTGTATGTTGCTGGTTATTAGCTTGTTACCTTTTTATTAGTGCATTCGCGGGCAAAAATATAACGAAGTATTAGTAACGATGACGAACAAAATAAATTTACACATCTAAAAAATAGCTTATAAGTTATGGAAACAATAATGAATAAATCACCTATCTTTGTACAAAAAGGAGTAATTATGGAAACAATGGAATTAAAATCAGATCTTGTCGGTGACTTTTGGGACGAACTACCTGACGAAGTAAAAAACGATATTGACTAGGCAATTGAGGAAGGAAAAAGGGGAGAAGGTATATCCCATAAAGAAGCAATGAAACATATTAGGGGGAAATTGGAACTTTTATGAAAGTAATTTGGACACCAAAAGCCTTGCAAAGCTATTTTAACATATTTTAATTTCCTCAATGAAAAATGGACAAAAAAAGAAGTGGAAAACTTCGTAAATCAAACAGACAAACTTATTGAACAGATAGCAGAAAACCCATAGATGTTTGTTGCTTCGGAAAAAAGAAAAAATATTCGTAAAGGTTTTGTAAACAACCTTGTGAAACTTAACATTTATCCATTTATTTGCTTATGTGCGCTCGTTGCATAATTTTGCTGGTTATAAACAAATAATCATTATAAGTTCATATAAATAATCACTTTGTGGTTAAGCTTTCACTAAGGGATTGTGATGGAATAAATTGACAGTTTTAAACGAAGGTATTTTGTTTTTTAGCAATTTGAAAAAACTAATAATAGCGGGCTATTTGAAGCGTTTTTCATCAAGTTATTTCGGAACAATTCCTAAAATGGTAGTATAACAAAAAAAACATGGATATAGATTTTAAAAAACAAAACGGTTTAGTACCTGCAATAATTCAGGATTATAAAACAAAAAAAGTACTGATGCTTGCTTACATGAACCATGAATCGTTAAAAATAACAAAAGAAAGTGGCAAGGTTTGTTTCTATAGCCGATCACGCAAAACATTATGGACAAAAGGTGAAACATCTGGCAACTATCTGTATGTTAAAGGCATAAAAGAAGATTGCGACAAGGACACTTTGCTTATTATGGTTAAACCAGCCGGGCCGGTTTGCCACACTGGCACAGATACTTGTTGGGCTGAAAAAAACCAAAGCGGGATTAATTTTCTAGAGGATTTAGAAGAAATTATCGAAAACAGGAAATCTGCAACAGCAGAAAAATCGTACACTAAAAGTTTGTTTGATAAAGGCATAAATAAAATTGCCCAAAAAGTAGGTGAAGAGGCCGTTGAATTAGTTATTGAAGCAAAAGACAACAACGACGGGCTTTTTAAAAACGAAGCAGCCGACTTATTATTCCATTATCTTGTGCTATTAAACAAAAAGGGGTTTAGATTGACAGATATTGTTGATGTTTTGGCAGAAAGAAGGGGATAAGCTTTGGGCTCATGACGTATAAGCATATTGTTAATGCGTTATGGGTTTTGTTCGTAAAATAGAGTTGTCGCAAAAAGTCATTAGAAATTAGTCATTGAAAATTGCGTATCTGCGTTAATCAGCGGTACGGAGTATCAGCGTCATCAGCATTCTTTATATCGTATAAATTTGGCATACCGAGGACACTGATGCAAGCAACGCTGATCTTTACGGAATTTTTATAATAACCTAATGGCCAATGATTAATGCACTAATGACCATAAACTTAAAGCCACAGACTAAAAAGTAATCCCCAACTTTTTAATCCCTTTATATCTATCCAAAAGCTCCCTGGCCCTGGCAGTTTGTTTGTCGGTTTTATTATTGAGCATATCGTTTTGCAAATGCCACGACGCCATGCCTACGGCAGCCCACAAAATGTAGTTGGGCAAGTGTTTTTTTTCATTTTTTGTAAGTGGCCTAACAGTGCTGTATGTATCTAATAATGAGGTCGCTAAATCAATATTCAGTCTATTGTTTTCAAAGCAAAACCCATTAATAGCCATAGCAATATCAAAAAGTAAATTATCAACACAAAAGCACTCAAAATCAATAAGTGCCATCAGCTTATCCCCGGCAAAAATAGTGTTGTCCGGAAAAACATCTGCATGGATAAAACCTCTTGGTAAATCATTGGTTATTTTGTCTTTCAAATAACTAATTGCTTCAGTAAAATCGTTAAAAATATCAGGATATTGGTATTTTGCTTTAACAAATTTATCTGTAAGTTTTATTGCACCGTCAATATTAATAAAATTGCTTTTTTGAAACGATTCCCAGCCTTCAATAATGTTTAACTTTGCAACAGCTTTGCCTATTTCACCAACTGTTTTATGGTTCAATTCTGGTATACCACCCTCAATAAAATCATAAATTATTATCGGGTTATTATCCGCATGGTTCAGATAAGTACCATCGTTTTTTTTAATAGGATATGCAGCTGGAAAATTTGCTTGTTTTAAAAGGTGCAGGAATTTTATTTCGTTTTGCACCCCTTTTAAACTTAGTTGTTTGCAAATCCTGTAAAGGAATACACCTTTTTCTGTTTCAATCCGGTAATTTTTATTGGCAAAACCATTGGTAAGCAACGCATAGGTTTTTAGTCTACCCAAATCGTAATTTCTCAGTATTTTTTGTATAGTTTTCACAAAATTGCATTTTTTCCTATTTCTGACATACATTAAATTCAGACTTCGTCTGTTTTTTTATTTTGGACTATCTATATAGCTATGTTTTAATGAATTATCATACAGTATGATATAATTACATAGTTTTAGACATAACTCACTGATTTTCACTCTTGGTTTGTCAAAAATTGACCAAAAATAAATATCAAAACAGACGAAGTCCGAAATTATTCCAGTATCCTTTTTACCCTCAAAAAAGATTTTAAACGGCTTTCGTTAAAATTTCCCCTTGTTGGATCAAGGCTATTGATTTTGACTAAACCTGCTTCATGTATAAATTCTGTGTCGCCTAAATAAATACCAACATGTGTAGCCTTTTCTTTAGTTGTTTCAGTTGCTTTTCGGCCAAAAAACAGCAAATCGCCAGCTTGCAATTGCGAAAAATGATTAGC
>NBLH01000099.1 GCA_002084525.1 Bacteroidetes bacterium 4572_117
GTTTCACCAGCATCGTCAGGTCCGTCGTTTATATCATATACATTACTAAATGGAAACCCAGTGGCAAAATCATCGGGATATTCATCGTAAAAAGTTTTTATTAAGGCTTCAAATCCGTCAGCATCAGAAAATTCTTTTGTATAATCGGTTTCCATTTGCTCCCTGGTTCTTTTAATCGTTTCGGTGTCAGCATAAATGCCTGTTAAAATTGACGGAAAAATAATAATAAAAGATGGGAAGTTGACACTGGACTAAGATAAAAACCATATTTAAAAGCAGTAGCTTTAAGCAGAACACAGCGTAAACAACATGGGGTTGCTGACTTTGTTCGCAATTACTTGTGATTGCTACCATGCCAATTTGCTGGGTAGCAATCTTTTGTAAACTTTAAATCAGAACATGTTATGTCCTTATCACACCTGTTTTATATTTCTTTTTTATTGGTTTGTGGTTTGCTGCTTCAATACCCATCGAAATTACTTTCCGGGTATCCAAAGGGTCAATAATAGCATCGGTCCATAGGCGGGCGGCTGCATAATAGGGCGATGTTTGTTCTGTATACTTGTTTGTTATGTTTTCAAGCATTTTGGTTTCTTCTTCTTTGCTAATTTCTTCGCCCCTGGCTTTTAAACTGCTAAGTTGTATCTGTAAAAGGGTTTTGGCCGCACTTGCACCGCTCATTACCGCCAGTTGCGATGTTGGCCATGCCACAATCAAACGGGGGTCGTAGGCTTTTCCACACATGGCATAATTGCCTGCACCATACGAATTGCCAGCCACAATAGAAAATTTAGGCACAACGGAATTTGCCATCGCATTTACCATTTTAGCACCATCTTTAATTATCCCACCATGCTCAGAACGTTTGCCAACCATAAAGCCTGTAACATCGTGAAAAAACACAAGGGGTATTTTCTTTTGGTTACAGTTCATTATAAAATGTGCTGACTTATCTGCTGAATCAGAGTAAATTACGCCACCGAACTGCATTTCGCCCGATTTGGTTTTTACAATAGTACGTTGATTGGCAACAATGCCTACGGCCCAACCTTCAATACGTGCATAGCCGCAAATAATTGTTTTTCCGTAATTCGCTTTATATTCGTCAAATTCAGAATTATCGACCAAACGTTCAATAATTTCATGCATATTAAATGGCTGGTCCCTTTTATGGGGGATAATACCATATATTTCTTTAGGGTCTTTTAATGGTTCTTTTGCTTCAACCCTGTCAAAACAAGCTTTTTTTGCTTTCCCCATTTTCGACATCAAGCTTCTTATTTTTGTTAAAGCTTCTTGGTCGGTATCAACCATATAGTCAACAACCCCCGATATTTCAGAATGGGTTTCCGCACCACCAAGAGTTTCATTATCAACACTTTCTCCAATGGCAGATTTGACAAGGTATGAACCTGCCAAAAATATTGAGCCTGTTTTGTTGACAATAATTGCCTCGTCGGACATAATTGGCAAATAAGCACCACCTGCAACACAGCTACCCATAATTGCAGCTATTTGCGGAATACCCATCGCCGACATTTTAGCATTGTTACGAAATATCCTTCCAAAATGTTCCTTGTCAGGGAAAATCTCATCTTGCATCGGCAAAAAGACACCTGCACTATCAACAAGGTAAATGATAGGTATCTTGTTTTCCATGGCAATTTCCTGGGCCCGAAGATTTTTCTTTGTACTTATAGGGAACCATGCCCCTGCTTTTACCGTTGCATCATTAGCCACAATAACACACTGGCGTCCACTAACATAAGCCAAAACCACAACAACACCGCCGGCAGGGCAACCACCATATTCTTTATACATGCCATCTCCTGCAAAAACACCAATTTCCACTACCCTTGAATCTTTATCTATTAGGTAATCAATTCGTTCACGAGCTATTAATTTCCCTTTTTCATGTTGTTTTTCTTTTTTTTTTTGCCCTCCGCCAAGGCTGATTTTTTCTATTTTATAATTAAGTTCAGAAACCAACTGTTTATTATGGTCTTCGTTTTTATTATATTTAATATCCATTTTTTTTATTTCCATTTATATTTATTCTCTTCAGTTAAAATAATTTTCTCATTTTCTGTTAGCCACGAAATAACTTTTAGCAGTTTGCTTTCCAAAAATTTGCATGAACCAATAAGGTCCTCTAAACTTATTTCTTGTTCTTTAAGCTGGGGTTTTATATTTTCTAAAATCAAGTCAAACTCATATTTGCTCAATTCCAGTTCATTCCTGCGCCTGCAAACATCGCATTGCCCACAGCGTGTCGAGTTTTTTTCATCGAAATATTCGAGCAAAATCTGGCTACGGCACTTATTTTGGGTCGAGGCATAATTTAAAACAGAATTAATCCGGCTTTCATAATTTTCTTTCCTGAGTTCGTAATTTTCCCTGCTTATCCTTAGGTTTTTCTCTTCAAGCCTTTCTTCGGAATACAATATAAAAGGTAATTTACGCTGTGGTATATATTTTATTACTTTTAATTGATCCAGCCTTTGAAGGTACTCATAAATAAGCTCGGTTTTTACCCTTGACTTTCTTGCCAAGTATTCTTCATCGATATTAATATAATTGGTAAAAACCCCTGCATAAGTACGCAATAGCATTTTAATAAATGGATCGAATTTTTTGTTCGATACCTGAAATTTATATAAATCTTGCTGCTGAACAATAAAATTAATTTTCGACAAACTATGAAACTCCTCTGACAGAGAAAGATAGCCCTCGTTTTCAATAAGTTTTAAGGCACTATAAGTTTGCAAAATTGGCAATTTAAATTTCGATGCAAAATCACTTATCCTAAAATCAAACATCCTACCTTTTGCCGAACCTACGGGTATTTGGTAATAGTTGCCCAAGGCTTCGTATACACGATAAATAAAATCCCTTTCCGGAAAATTATTATTCATCCTTTGTTTTACTTTAGTTGCATCTGACTGATGATAAAGAAGCACGGCATACGAAATTTTCCCGTCTCTCCCACCCCGTCCTGCTTCCTGATAATATGCTTCTAAAGAATCCGGCAAATCTAAATGGACAACAAAACGTACGTCTGCCTTGTCGATACCCATCCCAAAAGCATTAGTTGCAACAATAACCCTTGTTTTACCTTGTTTCCAACTGTCTTGTTTGTAATCTTTAAGTTTATTGTCTATCCCGGCATGGTAATAATCGGCACTTATTTTATTTTTTTGAAGAAAAGCCGCTGTTTCTTTCGTTTTTTTCCTGTTTCTTACATAAACTATCCCTGAACCATTAACCCTTGTAACTATTTTTAGTAGATAACGCATTTTGTCCTCAACTTCCCTTACTACGTAAATCAGGTTTTTCCGTTCAAAACTTTTCCTGAAAACATTTTTTTTCTTAAATTCAAGCTTATCCTGAATATCGTCTACCACATTTTTTGTAGCAGTTGCAGTAAGTGCCAAAACAGGTATGTTTGGTAAATATTTACGTATTTCGGCAATTTGCAGGTAGGCAGGCCTAAAATCATATCCCCATTGCGAAATACAATGTGCCTCGTCAATTGCAACCAAGTTAACCTTCATATCAGGTAATCTAGCCAAAAAAAGTTCTGTACTAAGGCGTTCAGGTGAAACGTATAAAAATTTGTAGGCATTGTAAGTGCAATTATTTAAAATAATATCAATTTCGTGCCTCGACAAACCTGAATAAATAGCCGCAGCCTTAATTTTTCGTGCCCTTAGGTTTTCTACCTGATCCTTCATTAAAGCTATTAATGGGGTAATAACCAGGCACATACCATCATTCGCAAGGGCAGGGACTTGAAATATTATTGATTTTCCGCCACCTGTAGGTAAAAGGCCAAGCGCATCTTTACCATCTTTATCAACAGATAAGATAATTTCTTCCTGAAGTTCACGAAATTTGGTGAAACCCCAATATTTTAAAAGTATTTGCCTGTATTTGTTCAATTTCAGCTATTTTACACACACATAATTTAGCCATAAAATTAATTAATAAATGATGTTATTACAAAAAATATAATTTTTTTAAGCCAACTGTTTAATTTTTTGTACTTTTGGCCGCAAAATATTTCAATATAATTTAGGTGTTTAATAGTTAAGTTTAATCTAAATCTGCTAAAAAATGTCAATTTTCAAAGATAAAATTGTTTCAGAAGGTTTAACCTTTGATGATGTATTATTAATTCCTGCTTTTTCAAAAGTTTTACCAAGGGATGTTAATATTTGCAGCAAATTCAGTAAAAACATCTCATTAAATATGCCAATAGTTTCGGCTGCAATGGATACTGTTACAGAATCGAAACTTGCTATTTCAATCGCAAGGGAAGGTGGTATTGGTGTTATCCATAAAAATATGAGTATCGAGGCACAAGCCCAACAGGTAAAAATTGTTAAACGGGCCGAAAACGGGATGATTATCGACCCAATTACAATTGGTAAAGATGCCACTGTTGCCGATGCCAATAAAATTATGCACGATTTTAAAATTGGTGGGATACCGGTTGTTGATAAAGGCAAAAAACTTATCGGGATTGTTACCAACCGTGACCTTAGGTTTGAGAAAACACCTAACAAGCTGATTGACAAGATAATGACCAAAGATAATATTGTTACTACCACACAAAATACCGATCTTGAAAAAGCGGCACAAATTTTACAGAAACATAAAATTGAAAAATTACCCGTAGTTGATGATGACAATAAATTAATTGGCCTACTAACCTATAAAGATATCACAAAAGCTAAAGACAGGCCAAATTCATGTAAAGACTCAAAAGGGAGGTTAAGAGTTGCTGCCGCCGTAGGTGTTACCTTTGATACCTTTGACAGGATAGACGCATTAGTTGCAGCCGGGGTTGATGCAGTTGTAATAGATACAGCCCACGGACATTCAAAAGGAGTTATCGATACATTAAAAAAAGCTAAAAAGAAATATAAAAATATTGATATTGTTGTTGGTAACATTGCAACTGCCGATGCAGCTATTGCTTTAGCAAATGCAGGTGCCGATGGTATTAAAGTTGGTATTGGACCCGGTTCAATATGTACAACAAGGGTAATTGCCGGTGTTGGATATCCCCAATTATCTGCTGTTTATAATGTTGCAAAAGCTGTAAAAGCAGCCGATATACCTGTAATTGCTGATGGTGGCCTGAGATATTCAGGCGATATTGTTAAAGCATTGGCAGCAGGGGCACATTCTGTTATGGCGGGATCTTTATTTGCAGGTGTTGAAGAATCGCCGGGAGAAACAATAATCTACCAGGGGCGAAAATTCAAATCGTACAGGGGCATGGGCTCAATCGAAGCTATGAAAGATGGTTCAAAAGACAGGTATTTCCAAGATACAGAAGACGATATCTCGAAACTGGTGCCTGAGGGTATTGCGGCAAGGGTCCCCTATAAAGGAACATTGGCCGAAGTTACCTACCAGTTAATTGGTGGATTACGTGCGGGTATGGGATATTGTGGCACAGCGGATATCCTCAATTTACATAATGCAAAGTTTGTGAAAATAACCAATTCGGGGATCTTAGAAAGCCATCCGCACGATGTTGCTATAACAAGGGAGGCACCTAATTATAGCAGGTAGCAATTAAAAGTTTAATATTAATTATGAGAATGAAGTTTATCGCACTTATTATAAATTTATTGCTGTTTTTTCAACTAGTTGGTCAAACAGGTGATGGGATAATTTTGGTAACTATTGATAATGAAAACATTACAAAAGAAGAATTTGTAAAAGTTTACAATAAAAACAATTCAAAATCATTATCAGACAACAAAGATTCCTTAAAAATCCAACTGGGACAGTTTATCAACTTTAAGTTAAAAGTACTTGAAGCAAAGGACAAGGGGATGGATAAAACCAGGGAGTTTATTAGTGAGTTATCTGAATACAAGCAACAGTTGGCCAAACCATTTTTGTTTGACAATACAAGTTTCGAGAACTTATCTTTTGAAGCTTATCAGCGAACAAAACATGAGGTAAGGGCAAGCCATATACTTGTGAGAATAAATGAATTTGCTTCACCTGAAGATACTTTGGCTGCTTATAAAAAAGCAGTACACTTGAAAAGCCGCATTATCAATGGCGAAAGTTTTAAGGATGTTGCCAGTAAAACTTCAGATGACCCATCAGCTGTTAGAAATGGCGGCGATTTATGGTATGTGAAAGCATTTCAAACACCTTATAAGTTTGAAAACTACTTGTATAATGGGGTTATAAATAAGATTTCAGCACCAATCAGGACAAAATATGGTTATCATATCATAAAAATAACAGATAAGCGACCTAACCCGGGAAAACTTAAAGTTGCGCACATAATGGTTTCGGTTTCACCCAAAAAAGACTCGTTACAAATTGACAAGGCAAAATTAAGAATAGATAGTATTTACCAGATGGCCACACAAGGGGTTGATTTTGCAGAATTGGCACTAAAATACTCTGAAGATAAAGGAACAGCGGCCAATAAAGGTGAATTACCATGGTTTGGTACAGGTGGTATGAGCCACGAATTTGAAAATGCTGCTATAAATTTGAACCGAAATGGCAACATTTCAAAACCCGTACTTTCGCAATATGGTTGGCATATAATTAAAAAAATCAGCAGGCAAGCAGTACCAAATTATGAACAAATGCAGGATCAAATAAAAAAAATGGTTTCTAACAGCGACCGTTACGATATTTGTGTGCAAAATATGATTAAACGTGTACAGAGAGAGAATAATTTTTTAGAGAATAAAGAATTGGATATTTTTTACCTGGCTGTTGACAGTACAATTTTTGAAGGAAAATGGAAGTTGCCGGAATTTATCGAGTTAGAACCAATTTTATTTGTTATTGGCGATAAAAAATACTCAAAATACGATTTTGCAAAACATTTGGAAGAAAACCAAAGGAAAATGTTCCCAATTCCAATAAAAAATTATGTAAACCAACAATATGATGAATTCAAAAATAAAAAGATAATTGATTTTGAATTTAATTCGCTTAGCAATAAAAACACGAAGTACAAAAATATGGTTAATGAATTCCACGACGGAATATTGCTTTTTGAAATTATGGAAAAAGAAATATGGGAAAAAGCAAAAAATGACACTTTAGGGCTTAAACAATTCTACAAAAAAAACTTAGACAAATACAACAAATTTTATTCTGCCGATATTTCTATTTTTAATTTTGGTACTGATACTGATGTTAAAAAGCTGAAAAAAGATTTTGAAAAATATAAAAAAAAAGGCTTAAATGATAGTTTAGTATCCTTAAAAATAAAAGAAACGATTGATAATGAGTTTTTATTTATAAAAAGGTTTGTTGCCGATGAAAATAACAACAATGCTTTTAAACGTGTTGTTGCCCAATTAAAATCAGGAGAGATTAGTAGCAAACAGAAAACAATTATTTTTGAAGAGTATTACAATATGGTATATTTGAACACACCAATTGCAAAAACCAAAAAATCGTGGAAAGAATACAAAGGCATACTTATTTCTGATTATCAGGATTATTTGGACAATAAATGGATTAAGGAATTACGGTTGAAACACAAAATAACTATTCACCCAAAAGCCTTAAAATCAATGTTTTAATAACATTACAACAAATTTAACTTTACACAAAAAATAAATTAATGAAAAAAACACTAATCTACATGTCATTTATATTATTGTTTAGCCTTTCTTGCCAAAAGAGTGATAAGGATGAAAACAAGACCATGGTTGCCAGGGTGCAAAACAAATACCTTTACAAAAAGGATATTGCAGACATTGTACCAAAAGGCCTGAGTTATGAGGACAGTATAAACATGGTGAAAAATTATATTGATATGTGGGTAAAAAAGCAGGCTATCATGAAAACTGCAGAATTAAACCTGATTGAAGAGCAAAAAGATGTTTCGCAAGAACTGGAAGATTACCGCATGACCCTTTTAATATCAAGATATAAGCAGCTTTTTTTGGAACAAAACCTGGATACATTGATTACACAAAAACAAATCGAAGATTACTATAATGCTCACCCTGAGGTATTTAGAATTTACCAGCCAGCTGTTATCGCCTTGTATATTAAAATTTTACGTACAGCTCCCAATATTGAGGTTGTAAAAAACAAATACAGGTCAGCAAGAGAAAGAGATATTCAGGAGGTGAAAGATTTTAGTGAAGTAAATGCAATACGCTATGACACATTTAACGATGAATGGATTTATTTTAAAGATTTGATTGTTGATATACCTATAAGAATTGATAATCAGCAAAAGTTTTTAGAAACAAAAAATTATATTGAGGTTTACGATTCAACATATTATTACTTTGTTAAAATAAAAAATTATAGGCTGAAAAATGCTACAGCACCCATAAAATTTTTAAAATAAAAAATTATAGGCTGAAAAATGCTACAGCACCCATAAAATTTGTAACCGGACAAATTCAAATTGGAATTTTGAACGACCGTAAGGAAAAATTAAATCGGGATCTTGAAAATAATATCTATAATAATATGTTAGATAATAACGATATTGAAATTATTAGTGGTCCAGTTGAATACTAGATTAATTTTAAAATCAAAAAAATAGTATATAAATAAATCAGAAATTTAATAACAGAAAAATATGTATCAGAAAATTTTTACTATTGTTTTATTGTTTTTTTCTCAAATTGGAGGCAGCATCATAGCCCAAAACGATTCATTAATTGATAATGTAATTGCTGTGGTGGGTAACCAGATAATACTAAAATCTGAAGTTGAGGAACAATTATTACAGATGCAGGCTAGAGGCATGTATGGCGAAGGAGATCAAAAATGTAAGATATTTGAAGATTTGCTTTTTAGGAAACTATTAGTTGTTCAAGCAAAAATTGACAGCATAGAAGTTAGTAGCAAACAAGTGGATGCCGAAATTGAAGGTCGGATGCAAACTTTTATCCAGCAAATTGGTGGAGTTAAAGAACTGGAAGCCTATTTCGGGAAAAGCATTCTTGAAATTAAGGAGGATTTCAAACCCATTGTACGTGAACAACTATTATCGCAAAAAATGCAAAATGAAATTACAGTTGATGTAAAAATCACCCCTTCAGAGGTTAAAAGCTTTTTCAATTCAATACCTAAAGACAGCTTACCTATTGTTAACGCAAACTATGAAATAGCACAAATAGTTTTGGAACCGGAAATAACCAAAGAAGAAAAATTAGCTGTTAAAAAGAAACTTGAAGGATTAAGGGAAAGGATATTAAAGGGGGAAAGTTTTTCAACACTTGCAGTTTTGTATTCTGATGATAAATCGTCGGCAAAAAATGGTGGCAGGTTAGGTTTTGTTAATAAAAGCGACCTTGTAAAAGAATTTTCATCTGCAGCATATAGCCTTGAAAAAGACGAAGTTTCAGAAGTTATTGAAACAGAATTTGGATACCATGTTATACAGCTTATTGAAAAAAGGGGGACACAAATTGATGCCCGCCATATTTTGTTGATACCTAAAATTGCTGCAGACGCAAAACATAAAGCTAAACAAAAACTTGACAGCATCACCAAATTAATAAGGCTCGACTCACTTGATTTTGGACAAGCTGCCCTTAAATTCTCGGATGATGATACCCGGAAAAATGAAGGTTTAATGATTAATCCTTATACCGGGACTTCAAAATTTGAGATTAAACAAATTGAACCTAAAATTAATTATGAACTCAAGAAATTAAGTGTAGGGCAAATTTCTGCACCTTTTGAAGCACACAACGGCAAAGGCAAAAATGTCATTAAAATTATTTATAAAAAATCAGAAACAAAACCTCATACAATTAACCTAAAAGAGGATTATCAGCAAATTCAGGATATGGCGCATGCTGATAAAAAAGCAAAGGTGATAAAAGCATGGGTTGCAAAAATACAAAAAGTTACTTATGTTAAAATACCGGGCGATTTCAACAAATGCCAATTTGATTTTCCGGGTTGGATAAAGTAGTTTTTTAGTTTGGGCTTTTTTAAAAAATTAAATCTGGCTACTTAAGTGTTGTCGGATTTTTTTTTGAAATCAAATAAAATCAATCAGTTTGATTTTGCGGATTGGGTTAAAAATTATTTGGTAGCTTGATTTTTCTCATTTTTTATGTGCCAAATAAATGTTTATTTTGCAAATCTTGAACTTAAATCCAGAATTCCTGACGTATATGCAAATTATCAATGTGTTATGGATTTTGTTTGTAAAATAGAATTGTCATAAAAAGTCATTAGAAATTAGTCATTAGTCATTGAAAATTGCCGCTCTGGTTTAGATTGTCTGGGATATTTTAAATATCTGCATTACTTATATTTTGAAAGTAATTAGTAATTAAGGATATGAGACGTTTATTTTTTAATTACCATTTGCTAATTTCTAATTAGCTGTTAATTAACACAAAACAAATAATTATTAGTACCCCAGAATACATAACCCAGAGCCAAAATTGCGTATAATAACTTAATTACCAATGACTAATATACTAATGACCATAAACTTAAGATATAAACTTAAGATAAGGGAAATAGTCAATGTATGACAGTGCAGTTTACGATAAGTCAGGATATCTGAAATTACACATAGAAGCTGCTGATACACAAACAATTAAAAAAATAAAACTTAATTATATTGGAAAAAATGAGCACAAAAATACAAGATATACTCAACAAAACTGATTTCTCGAAACAGGATATTGTTACTTTGCTAAACACTGACAAAAATGAACGGCAATTTATTTTTAATAAAGCAAATGAAGTTAAAAAAGAATTTGTTGGCTTAAAAACATATTACCGTGGTTTGGTTGAATTTTCAAACGAATGCAACAAAAACTGTTACTACTGTGGTATTCGTGCCGCAAATAAAGATGTTAACCGATATGACATTAGCGATGAACAAATACTTGAATCGGTAAAATTTGCATATGAAAACAAATATGCTTCGGTTGTTTTTCAGGCAGGCGAAAGAGATGATATAGAATTTATAGACCGAATAGAAAACTTGTTAAAGAAAGCAAAACAAATTACTGAAAATAAAATAGGGATAACCATCTCGTTAGGCGAACAAAGTCTTGAAACTTACAAAAAATGGCATATTGCCGGTGCACATCGCTACTTATTACGAATTGAGACAACAAATAAAGAATTATATTATAAAATCCACCCAAACAATAATAAACATAATTTTGAAAAAAGGCTAAAAGCACTGGAAGCTATAAAAGAAGCAGGTTACCAAACAGGCACAGGTGTTATGATTGGTTTGCCTTTTCAAACCTATGAACATTTAGCCGATGATTTATTGTTTTTTCAAAAATTTGATATCGACATGGTTGGTATGGGGCCTTATATCGAACATACCGAAACCCCTTTGTATGAACACAAAGATATTTTGCTGCCACTAACAGACCGTTTTGATTTGAGCATGAAAATGATCGCTATTTTAAGGATAATGATGAAAGACATTAATATTGCGGCTGCCACGGCATTGCAAGCAATTGACCCGATAGGCCGTGAAAAAGCATTAAAAGTTGGGGCAAATATTATTATGCCTAATATAACACCTACAATAAACCGTGAAAATTATCAACTATACGAAAACAAACCTTGCATTGACGAAGGTGCCGAAGATTGCACAACTTGCCTTGAAGCCCGTATTGTAATTGCCGGAGATGATTTGGGATATGATGCCTGGGGCGATTCGCCACATTTTATTAAACGGCAACAAAAATAGTTTTTGCTTGGGGGCTTAAATTTTCACACCTATAACAACAATGTCGTCAGTTTGGCTATTTGAGCCTTTCCAGTCTAAAAACTTTTCATTTATTATCTTTTCTTGGGATTTAAGGGATCTTGAATTTATTTCTAAAAGTAGGGTTTTAAACTGCTTCATTAAAAATCTCCTGTTGTTAAGCCCTCCAAATTGATCTGTATAGCCATCTGAAAAAATATATAGTGTATCTCCTTTTTCAAGTTTAATCTATCACCGCCAAATTCAGTTGGATTTTTTAACATCGGACAAAGTTACGCATGTTTTTGAAGGAATTGATACAATTTAGCGGTTTGAAATTTGAAACAGTT
>NBLH01000100.1 GCA_002084525.1 Bacteroidetes bacterium 4572_117
GCAATGAACTATTCCGATGATAGGTGGATTCAAATGTGGGAAAAGATTGACAGATATGGGATTTGAAATAGCTTATCATACATCATATTACAACCACACCCTTCTTGTGAGTCCTGATTCTATATGAGTTTCCACATCCCCCATATTTTTTCTCACTACATGGTACAATTAATCTTGCAAAAGATTTAGCAAAAAACAGCAAATTTATACCAAAACTAAAATAAATCCTCAGTAAATAACTTTGTGTAAGGTATAAAACGTATGGCTGTATTATCTAATTGTATTGTTTTATCCAAACTAAGGTTTATTATGTAAGCTGTTTTTGGTTTATATTTATCAATAAAACTACGAAACGACCTATCTATTTTATCTCTTTTTATATTTTTATATTTTATTTCAATTGGTATAACATCTGTAATCCGGTCAATTACAAAATCGACCTCGGCTTTATCTGTTGTCCGCCAATATTTTATTTCAGTATTTCTGTTTACCTTTTCTTTTAAAATATTGTATACAAAATTTTGGAAAACAAAACCAAAATCAATAGAATTACTTAATAACCCATACTTGCCAATTGCGAAATTCATTAAACCAATATCTGTAAAATATATCATTGGTGTTTTTCGCAACTCTTTGCTAGGGTTGTTAAAATATGGCCTTATTGATTTTATTGAATAGGTTTTTTCGGCAAAATACAAATACCTTTTTAATGTTTGTATCGAAGTATTTGTATCATCTGCAATATTTGAAAAGTTTATTAATTTGGCCGACATTATCGATAACATCCTAAAAATATCTTTGAAAAGCTCAGGCTTGTTTATGTTCAATAATTTTATTAAATCCTTTTCGATATAACTATTGTAAATTTCATTAATAAGCTCAATTTTTTCGTTAATATCTTCTTCGGTTACAATACGCGGAAAACCACCATAATTCATAAATTCAATTAAAAATTTGTCGGTATTGTCTTTTTCAATTTCAAAATACTTATTTAGCCTGTCTGAGTATTTATAATTGGTTTTATAATTTACAAATTCAGTAAAATTTACGGTAGTCATTTCAAATACACGTTTTCGCCCGGCAAGCGATTCTTGTATTTTTTCTTTTAGCTCGATGCTACCCGAACCCGAAACAATAAATTTGTATGGTAATTTTAAATCATAAATACCTTTTAAAAATAAGCCTGCATTTTCACGCCTTTGTATTTCATCAATAAAAACATAACCTTTTTCATTTCCAAATTCAAATTTTAATTTGTCAACTAATGCCACTTGTGTTTTAAGGAAATCTTTATCTTTTTCAAAATCAAAATTTAAAAATATGGTCTTCTTTCCCTCCTTATTTAAATTTGTCCTTAATTTATGGAGTATTGTTGATTTTCCGCATTGACGGGTCCCACTTATTATTGTTATCTCCCTTTTAGATAGGTGTTTATTTATTTTTTCATAAATATCCCTTTCAATTAAATATTCTGAATCCATGACAAAAAAATTTTAATTCATCACAAACTTACAAAATTATCGGGTTAAATGCAAATACGACATGTAAAATTATCGTATTAATTAATAATTCCACTTATATAATTATCGGGTTAATCACAAACCTTGGGTGTAAATTTATCGTGTTGACCTGTAAATATCCTTGCGGAATTATCGGGTTAAACCACAACCACACTTTCTAAATTATCGGGTTAAGGTACAATAGTGGCTGCATAATTATCGGATTAAACAGAAACCACACTTTCTATGTTACCGGGTTAAACAGCAAACTATGTTCTATCGACCAAAACCTTTACTTTGCTTTCAGGTATCAGTAGCATTTTGTTAAAATCTATGTTACTGATAAGGTTTACCCCTGGTTGTTTACCTATTTCAAAACTACCCATTTTATCAGACAATTGTAATGCCTCCGCACCATTTAGGCTTGCCCATTTAAGCAGCTCCCACATAGGTAGTTCCGGGAAATGTGCATGGATAGTTTTTAGCTCATCTAAAACTGATAACTTGTGGTTCGATGCCAAAGAATCGGTACCGATTGTGCATTTTTGTTTTAATTTGTAAAACAAAGGTATGTCGGGTAATTTATTTTCGATATATAAATTTGCATTCGGGCAAAAAACCCAGTATAGCTTGTTAAAACATCCGTTTGCTGTAACTATGTCGTTTTCTTTGCTAAAAGTATTATGTACCAACAAACATTTATTTTCTTTAGGGAAACTATGCGATACCGATTCCAAAGAGTTTTGTCCTGTGGGTTTAAAATGCGAAAAATCTACCCCTATCATGTTTTTTATAGAATCAAAAATATCTCCTGACTTATTTATAAAAAGTTCGTTTTCTGAAGCAGTTTCCTGATTATGCATGCTTACAGTTTTTTTATTTTTTTTTGTCTCTTCATTAAATAAACGAAACAATTTTTTTGATAAACTATATGGCGCATGTGGTGCTAAAGATGCACTTAACCCGATATCTGAAAATTTATTTTCCAAGTTTTTACAAGATTTGAATGCTGCCATGGCATTTTCAGGACTTACAGATAGCACCTCAACAAATGTGTGGTATTTAATTTTACTGTGCTTTTTTGCAAAAAAACTATACTCGGTATTTGAAATGTCGCCAACGGCAACTATTCCGTTATTTTGCATTTCCAAATCTGCTTTTTTAATTGCCTTTAAAATTATATTTTCATCAGCAACACGTGCCTTGCTAATTTGCGAAATAAAAACGGGCAAACCTGTATGTTCGGCAAAACGCCCCTTTAAATGCGATAATTCAATATGGCAATGTGTATTAACAAACCCGGGTACAAGAATACCGCTATAAAATTCAAGCCCGGCAATTTCTTTTAGTTCTTTCCCGGGGTCAATTATATTTAAAATAGTACCATTATCATCAAGTTCAATAATGCCGTTTTTTATTGGTGCTGAACTTATTGGGAAAACATAATGTGCCGAAATTTTCCTGGGCATAGCTATTATTTCTTTTTCTTATAATGATATTTAAACCGTTTTTCGTGATATTTACTAACATCCAGAGGTATTGTGTGCTTGTTTTGCTTTAGTTTTAAACCACAATCGGGGCAATTTAAATCGTAAATTGTAATTTCTTCGCCACAAGCAGGGCAGCGATTTTTATCGTTTAACCACTTTCTTTGCTCATCGGTAAAGCCATCTTGCAAATATGGGTTTAATTGTAAGTACAAATACGCCGATTTTATTGTTTTTTTAATAAAATTATCAACAAACAACAGGTTTGCAAAATAAAAAATTAAAGAACTAATAAACGAAAACCACAAAAAAACAGTCATGCCGAAACTTGAAAAAAACGCAGTTAAAACAATTAGTATAATAGTGGCTTTAATTAAGGGCATTAAGTCAATATCATACTCAACAAAAATACGTTCGTCTTTTTTAATGTTGAGCTTAACATTATATTTTAAATTAATTAATAACCGGTTTGTTAAAAAACTAATTGCATCTCCCTCCTGCTTAAATTCAGCAAAATTTAGGCCTTTTATATGACTCAAATATGAACTAATAGCCAAATCAATACCAATATCTTCAGATTCTGGTATACTAATTTTATTTTTATAATTATATGGTAGTGACATTGTTATACTGGTTATAACAAATTAACTATTTATTGATATTGAAAAACAACTCAGAGAATAAACAGCATGGAAAGCTGTTTTACACTTTCCATTCATACTCGTCATCATCATTAATAATTACACCAATTTCAATCTCGTTAACTTCTCCGTATTCAATGTTCAATACCAGCCAATTATCTTCATTTGTGTAGGTTTCAAACGAGTCGTAATCTTCATACTCAAAATCACTAATTTCCTTTTCTTCTAAAAGCTTAAAAACCCCTTCTAAATCTTTTCCTATTATTTTTTCGCCAAACAATGTTATTTCATTGCTCGAACATTGAATATAAGCAAGCTTAAAACCTTCATCTTTATAAAAAGTAAGCGTTAATTTCAACTTATTATATTGATACAGGATATTACCATCATCATCAAAATATTCCTTATCAAATTTACCTAATGTTTTTTCAACTAACTCTCTTGATGCACCAAATAGCAAATTATCAATCCCGTTTTTTACTTTTATTTCCATTTTTTTATATTTTTATTATGTTTTAATATCAAAGGTAAACTATTTTTGCAAAATGGATATTATAAATAAAGCAGAAGATTACATAAAAGATTTATATGCAACACAAGCTCATGAGCTTTTATTGTTTCATAATTTAGCATATACAAACCATGTAGTAAAATCAGCAAATAAAATTTTATTAAACGAAAATCTAGATAGTAAACAAACCGAGATGGTTTTAATAGCAGCATGGTTTATAAATATTGGGTTTTTGTTTGATTTTGTAGAACACAGAAAACAAAGTATAAAAAAAACAAATTGTTTTTTAGCCGAAATTAATTATCCGCCAAATAAAACTAAAGTTATAACAACCGCTATTGAAAAGGTTCTTAAAAACGAAAAATCGGACAAAAAAATTGAAAAAATATTGGCCGATGCCAACAATTCAATATTTTCGTCAGATGTTTTTTTGTTATGGGTAAAGTACCACCGCCAAGAACGAAACTACTTTGTAAAACCCAAAATAACTAAACGCAGTTTTTGGCAGCACACCCACAATTTATTAAACGAGCACTATTTCAACACTAAATCGGCTTTAAACTTATACCAAGCAGGTAAATCTGAAAATATTGAAAAAATCAGCCTTTTGCTTGCCGACCAGCTAGAAGGTGAATTACCAAAAAACAATTTAATGGTTATTCAGGATTTAAAAGCTGAATTAGAAAAAGTAAACCAAAAAGTAGATAAACGAATTGTATCGTCGCGTGGTTACGATAGTTTATACAGGATTACTGCCCGTAACCAAATTAACCTAAGCGGTATTGCTGATAATAAGGCAAATATTTTAATTACTTTAAATGCTTTAATTGTATCGGCTGTAATTACTTTTGTTTTTGCCCGTATAGATTCTTTTGATTTTTTGGCCATCCCGGCTTTAATTACTGTCTCGTTTAGCTTGATAACGATAGCTTTTGCGGTAATAGCAACCAGGCCACATGTTTTACCGGGGAAATTTAAAGTTAAAGATTTTTACAATAAAAAAACCAACCTTATTTTTTATGGCAATTTTTTTAACATGGATTACCACGAATACGACCGTGCCGTAAGGGATATGCTTAAAGACCAAAATATTAGGCCGAAAATTCAGGCTTTTGCATCACTCGTATACTATTTTCCTTTTTGGCTTTATTATTTCTGCCTTTTCGTTTATTATTGTTTTGTTTATGGTATAGCTAATAAAAAAAGACTTGCAAAAGGTGTTGCAAGGCTTTATTGGTCAATTCCTAATTTATTTAATCCAGTTTGTATAAATTGTAACTTTATTATTGTTTTTTTCTAAGATATTCCATGTAACAATTCTATCTAACGACTTTGTTGTTATCCTGTCATTATAATATATTTCTTTCAAGGTGAAATTTGTTTTATAGTAAATATCCTGCTCGTTTGCTCCTTGAATGTAAAAATAAAACCAATAATTATAGGTGTTTTTAAACCCTGTAATATCAATTACTATCGGCTCTTCAAAAATAATTGAATCCTGATTTTCAATTTCTGATTTTGTTACTTCCCTGCTAAAGTATTCATAATTATTGCTATTATAATAAGAAAATGTTATTTTTAATAAGTCATTTGTTAAATTTAAGTTAACACTTTTAGCGATATAAAACCCCTTAATTTTTAGCTTGCTGGCGATTGGTGGGACACTTATTTGTATATTCCCAAAATATTTTTCGTTGTTTAAGCCTGAAGCATTTATTTCAACATTTGAAATCCCTTCTTTTTTAAAAATGTGCTCAATAGTATTTTCGCCACCAACATTATAAAATATCGTGTCGTCAATAACCCATTCAGCATAATGCAAGTTTTTGTTTATTTTAAGGGTCGCCATAACTGGCGAAACATCATCGTGCAGTTCATATTCAATTCCAACTTCCGTTGATTTGTATTCTTTGGTGCAAGCTATTAAAAAAATCACAATGAATAATAAAGGATATAATTTAGAATTTTTCATAGTTTAATAAGTTTTTTCAAAGGCTTGATAGAAAATTAACATAGTAATATTCTATAAAGCCTTTGAATTGCGTATATTTAATGAGTCCGGTCTAAAAACTAAAAATTAGCCTAAAGAGCCGCTAAGCGGTTTCTTTAATTTGGAAATTCCAACCAAATATTTGGGTTATCAAAGTAATTTAAATAAGCTGCGCCGCAATTCTGGCCTTGAGGCACTTTATATTCCATATCAACCCCTCCTTGAATATCAAAGCTTGTGCTATCAATGTTTTTTTGATTGTAACCAACACTTAAACTAACTGTCATTTTCCATGGGTAATCAAATTCAACAGCATTAAAAGTAATCATCTCATACCATACACCGGGCATCCAGTCCCATACCTTTTTGCCTGTAGAATACACCTGTTCACGCCATCTATGATCATATTGACAATCCATATTTGATTGGATTATATGCGTAGAGCTTAAATCTGAATTTGCCTTGGCAACTTCAATTTTAAACTCAGGCTTTCCAAGAGCCCAATTTTCAAGACTGTAATCTCCTATATACATTTCCTTTATGTAGACACCTGATTTTATTGAAATATCTCTGTATGGTACATTTACAAAATCATATTTTGGGTTAGAATTACCAGTTGATGTAACATGATTTATTTTATAAATGTTTTTTCTGCCAGGCGTAATATCATGGTCAAAATAATCGTGTTGATTAGGTGTAAATTGTTGCAAATCTACATAATTCGAGTTTACATTAATAATTTTACGGCTTAATTGTGTATACGAAATATATTGGCTATTATCATTTTGCCACCGCAATTCTATTTCATTTATTGAGTGCTGAATGGCATCAAAAGACAGTACCGAACCTGGTCTATCAGGTGCAGTAACAGATATATAGTTTGATGCCGTGGATAGTAAATTATCACGATATGCCCTTACATAATATGAATAAACTGCGCCAGTTTCAACACTATTGTCATCATAAGATCTATTATAAACACCGTTTACGATACTCTTTAACTGGTAGCTTGAATTTACAGAACTTTTCCTGTATACATAATAGCCCCATGTATTGGCCGGGTCGGCATTTGCTACCATATCCCAATTTATTCTTATTCCTGCCTCTGTACTAATTCCTGTTAAATTGTACGGTGTTGACGGAGGTGTATCATCCGGTTCTATAATCCTCATCCTTTCATTGTGACCAATAACTATAACCGGTTCCGATGGTTTATTAACTGCATCAAGGCTTATTTTTTCACCATTGTTGTTATACGCGGGGATACTTTTTGTAGTTTGATCCTTATATTCTTCCGGAATAAAAGTGACAACAGGGGTGTAATTATCTGGATCCCAATCTTCATTATGAACCGGTACTGATATTTGTAAATCAGGATATTGTTTTACCAAATCATCAATAATCGATAAACCCGATTTAAATTTTTTTTGATAGGAATCAGGAAAATACTCTTCAAGTAATTCTTTAACCGTAACATTGTCTTTGCCCGAAAATTTACTTTTAAGGTGATTTTCTACCGACATGTTAGCAATATTTTTAAACAAAATATCAAAATCGCCATCAAATTGCTTTTGTGCTTCGTCTTTAATTAAATTTCTAAATGCTTTATTGCTTATGGCTTGATTTACAGCTAAAGCTAATTTGCTCAATTTTTGGTTGTGCTCAGTATCCAAAAACTTTGTCTCACTCATTTTAACAGTTTTTTCCTTTTGGCACGAATTTAATACCAAACCTAGGGCAAATATTAAAAATACCCCTCCCCCTCATTTTTTGTAAATTACTCATAATTAATAGTTTAAAGTTTGTAAAATTTTTATGGTATAGCTATACACAAAATTAATTTGCGCATTGCAAGTATAGCTAAATAAAAACTTAACCCAAAATATGTATAGCGTTATTATTGTTTTTTTAAGCTGTAAGTCAATGCTGTTAACGGTTTATTTTTTTAATGCTTAATAACATATCTGCAAGTTTAGATATTGGCATATGTGTTAGCTTAAATTTATGGGTTCAGCTTTATTTCACTAACAATACTTGACTTACAGATAATGTTTAAATCATGATGGTTTTTTGAGAAAAACTACTAACCGCAAAGTAATTTAGGCTCTATCCTGTGGGGATTATGCATTAATGAAAATTGCTCTGGTTTAAGTAGTTTGAGATGATAATTAGCCGTGGCATTTATGCCATGGAATACAAAGTAGTTTTTGGGCTTTGGCCGAAATTTTAAAATAGTTTTGGCTGAAGCCAATATGCATAAAATATAATTTAAAGCAGCATAAATGCCGCCGCTAATTATAAAAAATATATTAAAACACAGAATACCTAAACCAGAGCCATGAAAATCAATAATGCCTACATTATCCAAAAACATCTGCAATATCAATAATCAAATCGGTGAAAATGCTTGGAAAAATTTTATCGCCCTCAACATACATCCGTTCTAATTGGTATTTTTTATTTTTATCCAATACAAACTTATGTATGCTTTTTTCATTTGGGAAAGCAATCCAATATTCCTTCACACCCGATTTTTCATATAAACAATACTTGTCTTTTAAATCTGTTTTGCTTGTACTTTTCGATAATATTTCAACAATTAAATCAGGGGCACCTAAACAGCCTTTGTTATCTAATTTTTTGGGGTCGCAAATAACAACAATATCAGGCTGGACAACATTAAAAGTTTTATCATCATCTGTTTCGCCATTTTTAGGTAAACGAACATCGAATGGTGCTGAATAAACCTCACATTTTTTATTGAGTAAATAATTCCCGAACCCCAAAGATAATTTCATGGAAATTTTTTGATGCTCCCTAGAAGGTGCGGGCGACATTAAATTTATAAACCCACCAATAAGCTCCCTGCGTTTATCATCAAACCAGGTAAGGTAATCGGCAAAAGAATAGCGTTTGTTTAAATCTAAAATAATCGGTTCCATTGCTGCTGTTTTATACAAATATACAAAAAAAAAGCCATAGCTAAACAAAGTACAATTAATACATTTGTAAAAACTATGGCTAAACAATTTTTTATAATATTCCCCCCCAATAAATCAACTACAATTAATCATCTTATATTGAAGCACTTATCACGTATTCGTAAATAAAATTACAAACCAAATTTGGCTTTCACTTTATCGACATAATCTAATTTTTCCCAGGCAAAAAACTGTACTTTTTTAGTTTCGGTTGAGCCGTTGTAATTTAAAACAACCTCTTTTTCATAAGGTTCCCTGCCCATGTGCCCGTACGATGCTGTTGGCAAAAACACAGGATATTTAAGACCTAACCGCTCAATAATTTTAGCCGGGCGCATATCGAAAACACCTTTTATTGCTTCTGCTATTTCGCCGTCGCCCATATCTACTTTTGAAGTATTGTAAGTGTTTACATACAAACCAACCGGCTCTGCAACACCAATAGCATAAGCTACCTGAACAAGCACCTCGTCAGCAACACCTGCCGCAACAAGATTTTTAGCAATATGTCGTGTAGCGTAGGCTGCTGACCTGTCAACTTTTGAAGAATCTTTACCTGAAAAAGCACCACCGCCATGTGCACCTTTACCGCCATAAGTATCTACAATGATTTTTCTTCCTGTTAAACCTGTGTCACCATGTGGGCCACCAATAACAAATTTACCCGTTGGGTTAACAAGCAGCCTGTGTTCCTTGTTAAATAAGTTTTGAATTTTTTTAGGAAGCCGTTTTAATGCCCTGGGTATCAAAATGTTTTTCATGTCGTCATATATCATTCCCAAAATCCTGTCATCGGTAGCTTTTTGTGCTTCAGGAGTATTATTTTCTGGAACCAAAAAATCGTCGTGCTGTGTAGAAATAACAACGGTATCAATACGTATAGGTGAGTTATCGTCAGCATATTCAACTGTTACCTGCGATTTTGAATCGGGTCTCAAATATGTCATTACTTTTCCCTCGCGCCTAATTTCTGCAAGTTCTTCGAGTAAAATATGCGAAATATAAAGCGCAATAGGCATATAATTATCGCTCTGGTTTGTTGCGTAACCAAACATCATACCTTGGTCTCCAGCACCTTGCTCATCAGCATCTTTGCGCTCAACACCTTGGTTAATATCTGCTGACTGTTCATGAATTGCAGATAAAACACCACATGAATTCCCATCGAACTGGTATTCTGCTTTTGTATAAAGCTTTGGTTTTTACCTCGCCGCTTAAAACTGCTAAACCTGTGGTTACCAGTGTTTCACAAGCAACTTTTGAATTAGGGTCCTGACGCAAAAATTCGTCAAGCAATGCATCAGAAATCTGATCAGATACTTTATCAGGATGCCCTTCAGAAACTGATTCGGATGTAAATAAATAAGACATGTTTTTATTATTTTAAATTATTATTTTGTGTAGAATAGTTACACGATATATAAAACAAGTAAGCTAAAATATGATAGGGAAGCAACAATAATTTAGCATTTTTTGGGGTGGTTGCAAGCTATCAAATCTTTCCACTATTTTTTTATGCAAACATAAATATAATATTTCTATGTTCAAAGCAATTGATATTACCTTAATCAAATAAATTAGCCTGTTAATGTAAAGTCGCTAGCTACTTAATATTGTAATTGACAGTTTTATAGACAAACACCACAAAAACACCAAACTTTATTGAAAAACAATAACTAACTTGTTAACATTTTAAACACCTCTTCAAGGCTTTTTTCTTGTTTTTGCATTGATAAAACCGCAAGTTTATTTTCTACGGCAAAATTAAATATATTGCTCCTAATGTCATTATTAACTTCACTTTGTATCAACCAAATGTTTTCCTTATGATGTTCTGCTCTTACAGCCCCTTTTATTTTGCTCAGTAATTCAGTTTTCACTTCCCTGTCAAACTCAACAATAACAATCATTGATTTGTCGCTTCTGGTTTTTTTTATAGAATCTGGTGTTTCATCAGCAACAATTTTCCCTTTATCAACAATTATTACCCTATTACAAATGGCTTCAACCTCTTGCATTATATGTGTTGAAAGCATAACTGTTTTTTCCTTGCCAATTTGCCCTATTAGGTTTCGTATTTCTACAATTTGGTTTGGGTCAAGCCCTGTTGTTGGCTCATCAAGTATCAGAATATCAGGGTCATGTATTAATGCTTGGGCAAGTCCGGTACGTTGCCTGTAGCCTTTTGATAATGCCCCAATTTTTTTATTTTGTTCAATAGTTAATCCAGTCAATTGTATAATATCTTTCACCCTTTGCTTAATCCCTTTTTTTGGGATATGCAAAGAAGCCACAAAGCCCAGGTACTCTTTTACGTACATATCAAGATACAAAGGGTTATGCTCAGGTAAATAACCAACAACTTTTCTTACCTCTAATGAATTTTCCGAAACATTATAATCGTTAACAAATATTTCCCCTTCGTTTGGTGGGATAAAACCGGTTATAATTTTCATCATAGTTGACTTTCCTGCACCATTAGGCCCTAAAAAACCAACAATTTCGCCCGATTTTATTTCAAATGAAACATTGTCTAGTGCTTTTTGTTTTCCGTATAATTTACTTACATTTTTAATAATAATTGACATAATATAGCAGTTAAGTACTCAAACAAAATTAATTATATATTTACTTTTAGCAACTTGCATATTGTAAAAGTTTTGTACAATTACGTAAGCAACATTAAATAGCACTTAGTGCTTACTATTTTTAATTACACAAAAATATAGAAAATAAATTGTTAATTTTGATATAATAATAACATTTGTAAAAATATGGAATATAAATATTGTAGCAAGCTTAGTAAATACGAACGTTTTAAAACGATAAATGTAAAAGTAGGGAATAGCAGTATTGGCGGGGAACAGCCAATACAAATCCAATCGATGACTGATACCGACACCCTCGACACTCAGGCTAGTGTTAACCAGTGTATTAAGATTTTTAATGTTGGTGCTGATTTTGTTAGGCTTACTGTCCAAACAATCCGCCACGCTGAAAACCTTAAAAATATAAAAGAGAGTCTCCGTAAAAAAGGCTACAACCAACCAATTATTGCCGATGTCCATTTTAATCCGAAAGTGGCGGAAATTGCAGCAGGGATTGTTGAAAAAGTACGTATTAACCCAGGAAATTTCGTTGACAGGAATAACCCGTCCGAAAAATCATATACTGAAGGTGAATTTATATCAGAATTAAAAAAAATTGACTTAAAATTCAGCAACTTAATAAAAATTTGTAAAAAATACAAAACTGCGCTAAGAATAGGTTCAAACCATGGCTCGCTTTCAAACCGGATTGTTGACAGATATGGCGACACACCAATTGGAATGGTTGAGTCGGTAATGGAATTTTTACGTGTTGCACAAAAAGAAGATTTTCATCAGATAGTAATCTCATTAAAGTCAAGTAACACCCGGGTAATGGTGTATGCTTACAGATTATTAATGAATAAAATGTTGCTGTCAGGCATGAATTACCCTATTCACCTTGGGGTAACCGAAGCCGGCGATGGCGAAGATGGCAGGATAAAATCAACTATTGGTATAAGTAGTTTGCTTATTGATGGGATTGGCGATACAATAAGGGTTTCATTAACCGAGGATCCTGAAAAAGAAATTCCCGTGGCACAAAAAATTGTAGGATATATTAATCAAAAAAAAAAACATCAAACCTTTAATTATCAAGTAAATACTAGCAACAACCCATTTATATACAAAAAAAGGGAAACTTATAACCAAACAGGTATTGGGTCGGAAAATGTGCCAATTGTTATTGCAGATTTAAGTATAAAAAATGAACTAACTGAAGCTGATTTAATTAATTTAAGTTATAAGTACAATAAAAACGACAGACAGTGGACAAGGGGTGATTTGTCGCCGGATTTTTTGTTTATTGGCAATTCAAAATATGAAAGTTTTGATACAAATGGACTAAAATTAATATCAAATTATTATTCCCCTGAAAAAAATACAGATGTATATCCTATTTTTTGTAGCTTAGGCAATTATTTAAATTCTGGGGAAAAGTCAAACAATTTAAATTTTATTGCGGTTAGTAATAATATTAAAACTATTGAGCTGCTTAAATCCTTAAAAAAAGACAAAACAATAGTACTTATACTAAAATCGGAAAATAATAATTCTTATGCCGATAAACGCGCCTTTATAAATTGGCTTATTAACGAGAATTTAAAATTCCCGGTAATTTCTTTTAATAAATACAACGATATAATTACTGAAGATTTTCAAGTAAAATCTGCTGCTGATAACGGACCATTGCTAATTGATGGTCTGATTGATGGTATAATGCTCAAAATCGAAAATAAAAAAACTACAAGCAGACAAAACCTGTTATTAAAAAATAGCATGAATATTTCTTTTGGGATATTGCAGGCAAGTCGTTCGCGAATTACTAAAACGGAATATATCTCATGTCCATCTTGTGGACGCACTTTGTTTGATATACAAATGGTTACAAAAGAAATAAAAGAAAAGACCAATCACCTGAAAGGGGTCAAAATTGGAATAATGGGTTGTATTGTCAATGGCCCAGGCGAAATGGCAGATGCAGATTTTGGATATGTTGGCACGGGAATTGGAAAGGTATCATTATATAAAAGTATGGATATTGTGAAAAAAAATATTCCATCGGAAAATGCTGTTTCAGAGTTAATACTCCTAATAAAAAAAAATGGTGCTTGGATAGAAAAAAAGACGTAACTTTGAAAAATTAATAACCAAAAAGATAGCTTTAGTCAAAAAAAATCTTATAAAACCAAAATAGCTTATTATTTTTGTTGTTATTACGGAAAATATATTTTATTTTTGATGAAATTAAACACAACATGAAAAAAAGTTTTGTCGTATTACTCTACCTAATTTTTATTGTCAATACAAGTTTAGCAACAGAAATTAAAGTGCTGGGAATTTTTCAAGGCGAAAATTTATTCGTGATGAATCCGTTTGCGTCTACAGGTGTTGGGTTTTGTGTGTATGAAGTAACAGTAAACGGTGAAATTACTACAGACGAAATTAATTCAAGCGCTTTTGAAATTGACCTTAGTGTATTTAACCTGAAAATTGGTCAACAGGTTGTTATTATAATAAAGCATAAAGAGAATTGTATCCCCAAAGTATTGAATCCTGAAGTGTTAAAACCTAAAAGCACATATAAAGTTTTAGATATTTCTATTAACAAGAAAAGCAAAAAATTAAAATGGGTAGTAAGTGGTGAAAAGGGTGTGCTCCCGTATATCGTTGAACATTATAAATGGAGGAAATGGATAAATGTGGCTACCGTTAAAGGAAAAGGGGTTAGTGGTACACACACCTACAGTGTTTCAATAACACCAGTTTCGGGAAATAACCGGTTTAGGGTTAAACAGGTTGATTATTCACGTAAACCACGCTATTCGCCAGAAGTTACTTACCGTTCTTTGGCTGCCCCGGTAACTTTTTCTCCATCAAGGCCAAAAAACGAAATAAAATTCTCAGAAGTTACCAGTTATGAAATATATGATTTTTATGGCAAACTAGTAAAAAAAGGCAGATCGGATAAAGTGAACATTTCCAGATTTAAAAAAGGAAATTATTTCCTTAATTTCGATAATGAAATGGGTAAGTTTACTAAAAAGTGATAACTTTGTTCAGTAGGCTGATTTCAATGACAAACAGCTTTTCAAAAATCAATATTTAATGCGTTTTTAATATCACTTATCAAAACATCCAAAAATAAATTACTAGTATTATTCCTAAAAAACCAAGTAAAAAGCCGGAATAAACTTGTTGGGGGTTGTGGGCATTCAATTTTAACCTGGCAAACGCAACAATACCTGAAATAACGCTTAATAATACTAAAACATACAATAAGTCAGCGTAATAAATAATTGAGAATAAAAAAATTAAAGCCAATAATCCGCTGACCCCTATCAAATGTGAGCTAACTTTCCATTTAAGATTGATAATCAGATTAATACAGATTAGTGTTGCAGATGCAATAATTAATATTTTTATAAATTGTGGGACATGAAAAGGTAGCCGGCTTAATAAATAATATGAAAAATAATAAGAAATAGCCGTTATAAATAGGGGGATAATCCTATCTTCACGGTCTTTTAGTTGAAAAGTTTTAATTATTTTTAATTGCAACAAAAAAGGGATAATACTTACTGGTATTAAAAATGTAGTTAAAAAAACTAGTATATAAATTATTTTTTGAGCCTCTGTTGGGATATAAGAATAATGTGTGCCGGAATTAAAAATAATCAACAGTGCATACGATGGCATTAATAACGGATGAAATATTATCGAAATAATTTTCGAAAACAAATCATTATAAATCTCTTTCTGTATCATAACTGGCAAATTGAATTGTTATTTTTTGTGTTTATCTGAAGATCCTGAAAAAATTCGTCCCAAACCCTACAAAATTTATCCTGTAGCTCAGTCTCTAAGTCTTTAGGGATAGCGATTTTAATATTTTCTTTATTTTTTTTTCGGTAAACAGCCGCATTTAGAAACTTTATATCTCCTAATTTCTCAAAATTAACAGACAAAGAATCATAACTGGTTGTTTCGCTGCTAATTTTATTAAAAAGCTGCTTGCTTTTATAGTCACATTTTATTTTATAAATATTTTGCATTTGTTTACCGGCTTTTTGCTTTATTTGTTTTGCCCATGCCGTATATCCCGGAAAAGATTCCGCAATCTCTATAAATACAATGCCTTCTTTATATTTTTTTGATGGCAGTTCTACAGATTGAACTTCTGTTTCAGAAATTGCATTATTCAAACTGTCATCGCCACGTTGAATTAGTACAAAAGGTATTGTGAAATACAACAGTATAATGACAATTAAAGGGAAAAGCCATGTTTTCCTTTTTTTAGGCTGATGGTTTAATCGTAATGAGTTCATATAATAAAGTTATTTTAATATTGTGTTTTTTCGATATTTGCCTGTCATACAGTAACATATCTATTTTGCAGCATTAATTATTAGCAAATTTAAATAATGAATATAAAGGTTTTCGAAATTAGCATGTTCATAACCAATTAATTCAATTTTCACATTTGCCAAACCTGAATTTATCATTTTTATTTCTTCTGCTGCTTTTTTCGAAAGGTCAATTTTCCTTTTATGATTAAATGGCCCCCTGTCATTAACCTTTACATTTACCGATAAGTTGTTTTTTATATTTGTTATTCTTAAAATAGTTCCAAATTTCAATTCCCTATGCGCTGCGGTGTACTTCCCCATATCATACTTTTTACCACTTGCTGTTAAATTTCCTTGAAACCCGGGGCCATACCAACTTGCTATTCCTGTTCCAACCAAAATATTTGTGTTTTTATTATCGGCTATATCCTTGCATGCAGATAAAATTACAATAAAACACAAAGTAAACATAAGTTTTGAAATTTGAAACATCTTTATGGGTGATATTATAAGTTTACTCCAAAGCAATATCAATAATTAATTAAAACTTGCATTCAAATATAAATAAAACCATGCTATTATTAAAAAGTTCTTTAGTAATACTACTTTACGAGCTTAAAACTTACTAATAATTAGCCTGAAAGCCTATTTATCAGATAATTATAACTTGGTAAAGTAGCACTAAGTGCTGTTTAATGTTGCTTACACGCTGGTGCAAATATCTTACAATATGCAAGTTGCGTAAAAATAAATATACAACAGCGAAGCCCTCACCGGAAGTAATTAATTTTGACTGGGTATTCACCAATATATTTTGTCAAAATATTGTAAGTTTGTGATAAAAAAAATGCCTAGAAAAATCCTTTTCATATCAAAAGATAACTTAACAACAAACCCACGTTTGCTAAAAGAACTAAAACTTGCAATAAACTTGGGTTACGAAGTTGATTTTATTGGTTTTTTATCCGGTAATTGGAGCGACGAAATAGATAAAGGATTAATTAAAAACCTTAAAGCCAATTTTTATTATATCCCTGCAACGAAAAAACCCTTTCTGCCTTGGTTTATGTCAAGCATAATCGAAAAATTTGCCCGAAAAATTTATCCTGTTACAAAAAACAACTTAAAGTTTAATGCTTTTGCACATAGTAAACGCAGCGTTTTAATCCCTAAATATACAAAACTAATTAATGAAAAATATAATCTTATTATAGCCCATACCTTGCCGGCATTATACCCTGCTTTTCAACTAGCAAAAAAACAAAACATTGCTTTTATTTTTGATATTGAAGATTATCACCCCGGTGAAAAAATAAGCTTTGATGCCAAAAATGAAAAAGCAAGGCGTGAATTTTTAATGAGAAAAATTCTTCCAAAGGCTGCTTTTGTTAGCTACGCATCGCCACTTATTGGAAAATCCAGCATAAATTTACTAAAAAAACAAAATGCACCACCAAACCTATTAATTAACAACTGTTTTTCGGAAACAGAGTTTCAGTTAAAAGAAAATAACTCAGATAAGTTAAAATTTGTATGGTTTTCGCAAAATATAGCAGCCGGACGCGGTTTGGAACTTATACTGCCCGCCTTGGAAAAATTTAAGGATAAGATCCAACTTACTTTGATTGGTAATTTATATAACGATTTTCATACAAATTCCTTAATTAAATATTCTGATTTTATCGAAATATTAAAACCTATGCCCCAAAAAGAATTAAACCTAAAACTTGCCGAATTTGATGTTGGTTTGGCTATTGAGTTAGTATCTGCTGACCAGAACCGAGATATCTGCCTGACAAACAAAATTTTTGCTTATGCACAATCCGGTTTATATATCCTTGCAACTGATACTTTGGCACAAAAACAATTTATTGTTGAACATCAGCAAACAGGTACAACTTGTGGGCAATCTACTGAAGCAATGCAACTACAAATTGAACAGTTAATCAACAATAAAAACCTTATCCGTAAAGAAAAAAAACAGCGTTTTGGATATGCAAAAAAACTTGCATGGGAAAATGAAAGTAAAAAGTTGGTGGATATATGGAATCAATTATTAACCACTAAGGCCACTTAGAAACACTTAGAAAAATTTTATTTGAACTAAGTACTAAGTGCTATTTAATGTTCTTACGCACTGATGCAAATATCTCACAATATGCAAGTTGCGTAAAAGTAAATATACAACGGCGAAGCCCTCACCAGAAGTAATTGATTTTGTTTGGGTTCTTATTACTACTTTACGAACTTAAAACTTACTAATAATCAGCCTGAAAGGCTAAATCATTTCAGCCCAAGGCAACGCCTTGGGTTATGGTAAACATCAAAATTAATTGC